>JAGBXE010000049.1 GCA_017629455.1 Kiritimatiellia bacterium | reverse complement strand
TACGGTTAATATAGACGCTGCGCAAATGGGCGTTGGCGGCGATAACAGCTGGGGTGCGCGTCCGCTTAAACCTTATATGCTCGGTGAAGGCGTCTATAAACTTTCCTTCACGATCAAGGGGCTTTGATATGGCAAAACTAAAATTGGGCGTTTTAGGTTCTGGGTCTGGCAGCAATATGCAGTCGATAGTTGACGCTATTGCTGCAGGGACGCTTGATGCTGAAATTTGTATCGTTTTAGCTGATGTTGAGGATGCAAAAATCCTCGAACGTGCAAAACGCCACAATATACCTTGCGCATATCTCGACTGCTCGCCTTGGAAAACAAAGATGGAAGGGGCAGCTGAGGAGCGTTGCATTTCGCTCCTCAAAGAACATGGCGTTGATACCGTTGTTTTAGCTGGCTTTATGCGCATCGTAAAACCGGGGCTTTTGGCGGCTTTCAAAGAGCGTGTAATAAATATTCATCCAGCGTTATTGCCGGCGTTTCCCGGTATTCATGGGTGGACACAGGCGCTTGATTACGGTTGCAAGGTGGCAGGAGTTACTGTTCATTTTGTCGATGCTGGCACCGATACGGGCCCTATCATAGTGCAAAAGGCAGTTCCGGTTCTCGAAGACGATACACCCGAAAGCTTACATGCGCGCATACAGGTGCAAGAGCATATTGCCTACCCTGAGGCGTTGCGCATTGTCGCGTCAGGCGCTTATTCTATCGAGGGCCGCCGCGTTAAGATTGGGGCAAATCAGGCTTGAACATCTTTCTTGTAGCGGCCGTTGTTGTCGGCACGTGGAGCGGAAACTGGTTTCCGTCTGGGCGCGCCGAGCATAGAGCTCACCCCGATATTGAGGCAAGTACAATATCGGCCGCGGCAAAGATGTTAGCATCGGGGCTTAAGGCTGTCGACCCAGAAGGCACGAACGATGTAATTATCTGCATGTCCGAGATTCGCGGCCCAAAGGTAGCTTCGAATCTCGTTGCGCAGATTGGCCGCGCAGGGCTTAAGGTTGTGAGTGTTTCGGGTTATCGCCGCCGCGATCGTTTTGACCAGCAGCAGAACGTTATTGCGACAACTTTGCCGGTTGTCGAATCTTCGTGGCGCAAGTGGTCGTATCGCGGCAAGAAGACTCCGCCGCGCGGTTATGCTTTTGCATCGCTTTTGGTCGATAACGTTGTTACGGCAGGCGTATATGCTGTACATCTTAAATCAAACTACGGCGGCAGGTCGCGCGAAGCGGCCGCGTTAAATAGAGAAAAGCGCACAATAGCGGTGGAACAACTTTTAGAAGACGAATTAACGCGGCAAACTTCTTCTAAGCGCGCGTCGATTGTCGCAGGCGATATGAATGCCGATTGCTGGTCGAAGGAATTTGCAGACGAGATGCTTTTTAAACTTTTCGCAAAGGGCGGGTATACTAATTTACTTGGGCTTTTACCTCCTGGTTCACGAGGCACTCATCCGTCTAAGAAATGGGGCGACAGCGCGCTTGATTACATTTTTTCAAAAGGCTTTGATTCTGTTCGGCAAGGCCACATAGAATCGGCTATTGGAATTTCCGATCATAATGCTTTTTTTGCAGTTGTGGAACTTAAGAAATGACTGTTGCGGAAAAACTTGTCGCGCTTTTAAACGCTAAATCACTAACATGCGCTACTGCCGAAAGTTGTACGGGCGGCGGTGTTTCAAGCGCTATTACGGCAGTAGCAGGTTCTAGTTCTGTTTATCTAGGCGGCGTTGTCAGTTACGCTAACAGCGTAAAGGAAAATGTTCTAGGCGTTCCATTAAGTGTCCTAGAGGAGTTTGGGGCAGTTTCATCTCAAACTGCTGCGGCGATGGCTGAGGGCGCAAGGAAACTTGTTGGAGCTGATTTTGCAGTTTCCGTCACCGGCATAGCTGGGCCAAGCGGCGGGAGTGAAGAAAAGCCCGTAGGCCTAATTTGGATTGCGTTGTCGTCTAAAAGCGGTGTGCGCACAGAGAAGGCGATCTTTTCAGGTGATCGCGATACTGTGCGCCATCAAGCTGTAATGCATGCTCTTGGCATGCTTACGGTGGAGGCGATGCGATGAATAGGAAGCGCCCAGATAGCAAGTCGATTAAGCGCACAATTCTTGAAGTCGACTTAACCAAAGTTGCCGATAATTACAGGACGGTTCTTGCAAGAGTTTCGCCTGCAGAGGTAATGGCGGTAGTAAAGGCCGATGCCTACTGTCTAGGAGTAGTTCCCTTTGTTCGCGCTTTGTATGGCGCAGGTTGCCGCCGCTTTGGTGTAGCGTGCCCAAGCGAGGCGCACGAAATACTTTCACTGCGCCTTAAGGGCGTAAAGGTGCAGATTCTTTCGTCTGTCTTACCGGAAGAAATTGAAGATATGCTCAGCTTAGGCGTAGAGCTGCCAGTAGTTGGCGAGTATGAAGCTGAGTTGATTTCAAGGGCGGCAGTTAAATGCGCTCGTAAGGCTCATGTTCATTTTAAGGTCGATACAGGCATGGGGCGCCTTGGCATCTGCGCCTCTCAAGCGCTTGAGGTTATTTGCAAAGCTTGCGCTATGCCGAATATCGTTCCAGAGGGCTTGATGACGCATTTCTCGTCTGCTTCCAATAGCTCCGACCCGAAAACTGCTGAGCAAGTTAAAACTATCAAGGCTCTTCATTTGGCGCTAAGAGAACGCGGAGTTAATTTCAAATTCGTTCATAGCGCGGCATCTGACGGGATAAATTCGTTTCCCATTTCATGGCGTAGTCCATTTAATCTTGTGCGCGCTGGGCTTGATTTGCATGGTGGTTTCAGCCGCGCATCGGCGCGCCTTGGGCTTAAGCAAGTTATAACGCTAAAATCTTTAATTGTACAAGTGCGCGACTTGCCTCCAGGCTCTACAATAGGTTATTGCAGCACCTTTGTAACGCGCCGCCGCACGCGCGTAGCGATTATCGCAGCTGGCTATGCCGATGGAATTCCATTGGCTCTTTCGAACAAGGGCTATGCAGTAGTTAACAGCGTAAAGTGTCCCTTCGTCGGAAGAGTGTCGATGGATTATTTGGCAATCGACGTTTCACGCGCAGGCGATGTTGATGTTGGCGGAACGGTTGTTCTTCTGGGCGGCGAAGGGAGTAATGCGCCAAGCGTTTGCGATTGGGCCAAAATAAAAGGTACGCATGCTCACGATATATTCTGCCAGTTTGGTTCTCGTATTGTGCGCGTCTACCTGAGTTAGGTCTTTTTGCTATGAAGGATCGAGTAAAAATATTGGTAATTGAAGACGACTCGACCATCCGTACGATTCTCGGCATGGCACTTGACGGAGCCGGGTATAAAAATGTTTTGATGGCAGATAGAGGCGATGTGGGGCTAGCTAGTGCCTGCGCAGAAAAGCCCGATCTCGTGCTGCTAGATTTGATGCTTCCAGGCCTTGATGGTTTTACGGTAGCTAAGCGTATACGCGAAACGCCATCATTGGCGGCAACGCGAATTATTATGCTTACTGCCCGTACTGAAAGTGACGATATCGTAAGAGGACTGGAAGCAGGCGCCGACGATTATGTTACCAAGCCTTTTGATAGGCGTGTTCTTTTAGCTCGTATCAGTGCTGTTTTAAGGCGTCTCTTGCCAGAGACTGAAGGCATCGATTTCGATGGGCTTACTCTTGATGAGGCAAATCGTATTGCTCGTTTGGACGGGAAAACGCTCGATCTTACATCGGGAGAATTTTCGCTTTTAGCGCGTCTTGTTGCCAATCGCGGCAGAATCTTTACTCGCCCTCCGGCAGAGCGCACTGTTGATGTTCAAATAGCAAGGCTTAGAGAAAAGTTAGGATCTTGGGCTAGGCATATCGAAACTGTAAGAGGTGTAGGGTATCGTGTTTCGGAATAGTAGAGCTTGGATAGCTCCAACGGTAGCGATGGCCGCGTTCCTCACGGCGATTCTAGCTTTTGTCATCGTTATCTGCCGCTATTTTGAGTCGGTCAAAGAATGGTCGCAAGGCGATTTAGATTCGCGTGCACGGCTTACGGCATTAGCGCTTTCCGAGCCTCTTAAGACTCTAGATTTCAAGGCGGTGGAAGGCGCGGCAAACCGCCTTGCTAACGATGGCTTGCGCTTAAGGATCGTAATGGGAGAAAAATTTACGCCTCCATCTGGAAGTCGTGTTTCAGGAGGTTTTTTTGATTCGTTAAACGCGAGCGATTTTGGCGTTGAGGCTTATCAGTGGTCAGCAGTTTCGAGCGGGGGCTTTTCTATCGCTGTCGGTAGACCTTCGTCAGAAACTCTGCGGCCGTTTTTTAGCGCTCTAGTTATTGCCGCGCTTGCGGCGTTGACGGGGATGTGCGCGATGGGGTTTGTATTCTTTGCTCTTTACCGACAGCGTGTGAGGATTCAGCAGTTAAAACGCCTTGAGAAATTCAGAAGCGATTTTATAGCTGATGTTTCTCATGAAATTAGAACTCCGCTTACGGGAATTTTGGGCATAGTTGATATTCTAGGCGATCAATTAGACAGTGCGAAAATGCCGCTTTTGAATCTCCTTAAATCTTCCGCAGGGCGACTATCTCAGCTTGTTCAGCAGATATTAGATCTCTCAAAGATGGAGCAGGCAGCAGATAAGCTTGCTCTTCATATGCGTGAGTATGATGTTTCTGCAATTGCGCGCGATGTGGCCCAGACGTATGGAGTTAAGTTTCACGCGAATGAAAGCTCTGGTGAATCGGGCATTCTTTTATGCGACAGTCAAATGATAACTCAGGCGTTATCAAATCTAGTTGAAAACGCAAAGCGTCATTCACAAACAGACGAGATATTTGTGGAGTGCCGCGCTACAAGGTCGAGCATCATCCTTGCAGTTGAAGACCATGGCGTTGGAATTCCAAGCGGACATGAAGAGCGCATATTTGAGCGCTTCCATCGTGTCGATCCTTCGCGTGCAGCAGAGACTGGTGGCGCAGGGCTTGGGCTTGCGATAGTGCGAAGTGCCGCGCACCTTCATGGCGGCAATGCCATCTACAAGGGCGTAAAGCCCACTGGCAGCAGGTTTGAAATTATACTGCCGCGGCGCGGCGCTTAATTTACTTAAGCGCGGTCCATATCGCGCTGGATCGCTTTTTTCTTAAGCGTCTCGCGTTTATCGTGGACCTTCTTGCCTCGGCATACGCCAAGATCGACTTTGACGCGCCCGCCTTTAAGAAACACTCTTAGAGGAACGAGCGTTAAGCCTTTTGCTTCTGTTTTAAGGCGCAACGCTTCAATCTCCTTTGAATGAACAAGGAGTTTACGCTGCGATTTCGGATTGTGGTTGAAGCGGTTTCCGAATGAGTAAGCCGCGATGTCGGCACCCAAAAGCCATAGCTCACCTCCAAGGACGGCACCGTATGAGCCTGTGAGCGACACGCCGCCGCGCCTACAGCTTTTTACTTCCGTCCCGGAGAGAACTATGCCGCACTCGATTGTTTCGAGCACGGCATAGTCGTGGCGGGCTTTGCGATTCTCCGCCAGCGTGGCGTTGAATTTCTTCTCGGCCACAAAAGCCCCCTTATGCGTAATCCGCGTAAAGCGAATTAACGTTAGTCTGTTTGCTGTTCCACTTCGTCTTGGCTTCATCAGACTTTGCGATTGCGTCGAAATCGATTTCGGCAATCAGCTTACCTTCGGCGATCTCAGCAAGAGCGATGTCGCACTTGTCGAGGTCGAGAGCCGAACGGCTGTTCTTGATGTCGTCTTCAGTCAGAAGTGTCGAGGGGTTGATGAGCGGCTTTGCGCCAGCGATGAGCTCGCGCTCACGCCTGCTGACGAGATTGACCAGTACGGGAACAGACTGGATGCGCTCATGTGCCTTTTTAAGGAGTTCTGAATTCATTTCGGTTTTCTCCTAGACGTTGCCATCGAGTTCGGCCATAGCGGCCTTGCGCGAAAGCTTTATGCGGCCGCGCTCGTCGACATCGAGGCACTTGACCTTGATGATGTCGCCGACTTTGCAGACACCCTCCATCGACTTGAGGAACTTGTCAGAGAATTCAGAGATGTGGCAAAGGCCGTCCATCCCAGGAAGAATCTCGACAAATGCGCCGAAGTCTTTAATGCCAGTAACCTTGCCTTCGTAGATTTTGCCGGGCTCAGCAACAGCTGAGACGGCGCCAACTTCACGCTTGGCCGATTCCATCGATTCTTTGGACGTAGCGAAGATCGAAACCTTGCCGTCGTCATCGATATCGATTTGAGCGCCAGTCTTTTCGACGATTGCGCGGATGTTCGAGCCGCCAGGGCCGATGAGCGCGCCAATCTTGTCGACGGGAATCTGCATTTCTTCGATCCTAGGAGCGTACTGGTTGAGCTCGGCACGAGGCGCGGGCAGAACAGTCTCCATGAAATCGATAATCTGCAAGCGGGCGTCGTGGGCAGCCTTGACGGCGCCTTCGACGAGATCCCAAGTAAGACCGCGAAGCTTAAGGTCGACCTGGAAGCCAGTGATACCCTTGCGAGTGCCGCCGACTTTGAAGTCCATGTCGCCGCAGTGGTCTTCGGCGCCGAGAATATCGGTGACGAGAACCTTCTTCGACTGGTCGCTGTTCGTGAAAAGACCGATCGAAATGCCGGCAACTGTGCGCTTGAGCGGCACGCCTGCATCCATAAGAGCACGGCAGCCGTTGCAGATCGAAGCCATCGAGGACGACCCGTTCGAACCCATGATTTCGCTGACGACGCGAATCGAGTAGGGGAAATCGTCGGGAAGAACCTCTGCAATCGAACGCTCGGCGAGTGCACCATGGCCGATTTCGCGGCGGCCGGTTGACCCTAAACGCCCAACTTCGCCCGTGCAATAAGGGGGGAAGTTGTAGTGGAGCATAAAGCGCTTGGAGATGTCGCCACCGGTAACGGAGTCGAGATCCTGAGCATCCTTCTTCGTGCCGAGAGTGACGGCGGCAAACGACTGCGTCTCGCCGCGCGAGAAAACTGCCGAGCCGTGAATACGAGGAAGTACGCCGACCTGCGCCGAAAGCGGGCGGATTTCGTGCTGGGCGCGGCCGTCGATACGAAGGCCTCTTTCAAGCACGTTAGCGCGCACGGTTTCGATTTCAAGCGCGTCGAAGAGGTGGACGAACCCAACGGCATCGATTTCGGGCCACTTTTCGGAAACCTTCTTAAGAAGATCTTCCTTGATGGCCGAAACTTTGCCCTGGCGCTCAAGCTTACCCTTGATAAGAAGGGTAGCAGATAAAGCTTCCCCGCCTTCCTTGCGCATGAAGTCCATCTTTTCGGGGCTCTGAGG
>JAGBXE010000008.1 GCA_017629455.1 Kiritimatiellia bacterium | reverse complement strand
GTTGTCAAGCTTACTGCAAGGCTGGCGCAGATGAAATAGCCATGCTTGACATTACCGCCACGATCGAGAGCCGCTCAACGCTTCTCGACGTGGCGCGTCGCGTAGCCGATGTAGTAACAGTTCCCTTTACGATGGGTGGCGGCATCTCTTCGGTCCGTGCGGCCGAAGAAGTGCTCAACGCTGGTGCAAATAAGTTCTCCACATCATCGGCAGTCTTCCGTACGCCAATGATGATCCGCGAGATGGTCAAGGAGTTTGGGCCTAAAACAGTTACTGTCGCTATTGACGTAATGCAAAACCCCGCTATGCCTTCTGGCTACGAGGTTTACATCGACGGCGGCAACACTGCAACTGGCAAAGACGCGATTGAATGGGCAAAGCAAGTCAACGATTTTGGCGTAGGGTGCGTCTTACCCACATCAAAATCAACCGACGGCGTGCGTACGGGCTACGATCTTCCGCTTATCAGGAAGATGCGTGAAACTGTGCGCCCTGAAGTCGACGTTGTCGCATCTGGCGGCGCAGGCACGATGGAACATTTTGCCGAAGCTGCTGAAGCTGGCGCAAACATCCTTCTTGCCGCGAGCGTATTCCACTTTAAGGTAATCGGCATTGCTGAACTTAAGGCCTTCCTCACAGAGAAAGGCCTAAGCGTTACTCTCTAAAGGTGACGCAGATTTAAATAACCCGCTTCTTAGGGTTGAAGGCAGGCTTTATCAAAAGCCTGCTTTACTTTTTCAATCGGCAGATCCGTTACGAGATAACGACGGCTAGCAGCATTAAGAACTGCTCCACCCGACGCGTCTTTTGAAGGCTCTTCACCTGCATCATCAGGGTTTACTACAACGCGAAGCTTTTCAGCTGGAAGATCAATTGAGAAGCGCCCTTCGCCTCTCGTATGCCAGAACATTACGTACGTGCGGGCATTGCGCGTAAAAGCAAAGGCGCGTACGTCTGCGTCCAAATTACCAGCAACAGGAAGCTGCTCAATACGAACAAGTTCATAATCGCCCTTTGCATTTACAAGAAGATGATGCTCTTTCGATTCATCTTTCATCATATTGCGCCACTTCTCGCTAAGCTTGCCGTGCCTTCTCATATCGTTCCAGCGACGCATCGTTTCAAGAATATCATCTGTCCTTGGATGAGCCTTTAAAGTCTCAACCGACAAAAGAGCCGAGACTGAAGCATCCCACACGCTGGCCAATGCCATGCCGTATTCCCACATATCAATCTGTGTGCCTACAGATTTTTCATCTGGGATAAAATAGCCCCACCACCCAAAATTTACTCGCGTCATATCCTGCCAGGTGCGCGGCGCTTGCGCGGCAGGGTGCTTGCGCAACATCTCCTTAAAGCACTTAGGCTCAAAGCAGTCAAACGCGTTAGCGCCTCCTAGCATATGCCAGCTAAAATGCGACTTGGCCGCCGCCTCTCCGAAAATCGGCTCTGGCTTAAGGAGCTTCCAATAACGATATTGCGAATTTCCGACATGGAAGCTGAATGGGCGATTAACGCCTTCGGAACCGTCGAGATAAACATATTCAAAACCGCAATTATATAGACGGGCAAGCTTTTCAGCTACTTCATCCTGCAAATCGGTATTCTGATCGAGATAACATGAGCCTGGCATACCATACTCGCTTACGTCAAGAATCCCGCCAACCGTTCCGCTGCGGTGTGATTGGCGCTTTGTATCTAATGCGCCGCGCTTAACGCCGAAAAACCTCGAGGGCCGCCCGACTTCGGCACGCTCGTAAGTCATAAGCTCGCCGCCGAACTGAAGAACGCGGCAACGATCGTGCATCGGAACGCCCATCGTCGATTCATGAACCGCCAACGTATCGATGTCAGCGTCTTCAGAAACATACTGAGCAAGCGTAAAGCGCCTTGTCTTATTAAGCCTCGCGTCGGCAACAGGCGTTACATAACGGCTCTTAAGCCCAATATGCGAGTGAAGCGTATGAAGACCAGGGCGAATGCCGGCTGCTTTTATCTTGTTAAGCACTCCCTTAAGATCTTCTGCCGAGCGCGGAAAATCTGTGCGCCAATCATAATCGCCATGAAGCCGCCAGCTATCCATGCACTTAACGACATTAGCGTCTAAAAATGTCATAAGGCGATAGCCACCGCGCTTGGCGTATTCAACAAGTTCATCAGCCTCTGCCAGAGGGCATTTGCCGAAAGCGTGGAAGATCGGCTCGACAATGTCGGGATGGCGCCTGCTTTTAACGCCGCGAGGAAGTGAATAATCAACTTCGAGAGCATCCATCGCATCAAGGAATTTTTCACGCCCGGGCGCGGCAATAAGCGCCGCGCTAAAGCCGCAAAGCCCAATGTCGGCATGAAGATCGGCGTAAAGAATATAGTCGTCAAGACGCTCAACGCTACCTGGATCAGTTTGCGGCGAAGTTCCAACAACAGCTACTGCCGACTTTTCATCCCATGAAGCATTCAGCCACTTGCCGAAATTTTTTCTACCAAGGACTGGAAGCTGAAGAACCCTAAATGATGCAACCGGCGGAATATCCATCTGCAAGTACGAATAACTCGTCGCACGATCGCAGCGGAAGTTTTCAAGCTTAAACGCCATATAGCCGTTACCGTTTTTAACGCTTACAACGGCTTCATACTGGCGGTGCCTAAACCCGGCAATGAGTTTATCGCCCTCGCGCCGAAGAGAAACTGCCTCGTAAGTGGTTTTCTGCGTCGGCTCCGAAAGTTTATTCTCATTGTTAAACGGCCGATCTTGCGTTACGGAAAACAAAGCTGTGCGCAGTTGCGGCACAAGACATTCAACACCGCCCTCTTTGATGATAAGCGAGCGCACCTGAGCATTAGTTCCGACAACCAATGTAAACGCGTCATTGTCCAGCCTTAGCTCTTGAGCACCAGATGCTGCAACGAGCATAAACGACAACGCAAAAAGATTTCTTGCTTTCATAATTTCTTAATCGCTCCTAACCAATGAACATTATTTCGTAAGATACCATACCTGCGTTCTCATAGTCAAGTTTCGGCAGAATACCTTTTGGATTACTGCGGCAGAATCGTGACATCGTCAATATCGATATCGTTGCCTCCGGGAGCTAAAAATCTGAAAACAAGCGACAAAGGATGCGTACCATTCAAGGGAACTTCAACTTCATACTTCTTCCATTCACAAGGCGAAGAAAGTTCAACATCAACAGGAATAAGTTTCTTTACGGCAAAGCTGTAGAGCGTTATCCTGCCCTCGCCACGAGCGTAAAATGATACGAGAAGCTTCTGCGTCGCAGGCGGATAAAGCGGAAATGTAGAAGTCAAAACAAACTCAGGCCCGCCATATTTATTGCCGGGACCTATGCGCAAGAAAGCTTTGCCGTCAGATGCACCCGACTCCACCCATTTTGCGATGCCCCCATTGTTGCAATGAAACTGCCAATTGCTAGGAACGCGCTCTGAAAGAAACTTCCAATAACGCCCTTCTAATGAACCTTCCCTTGGGCATATGCGGCCATATTCAAACGACCCATTTGCACAAAGGCTTCCGGGCGTGCCGAAGGAAATTGGCTCCCACCTATCAATCCAATGAAGAGGAAAACCCGTCGAAAGGCCAGTCACCATCGAGCCGTCTGGACCGACAGCATGGCGCATCGCCGAAAACTTCCAGACATCTCCGTCTTTAGGTACATTGATGCCTGCAAAAGGAATTGCCATCTCAACTACCCAACGATCTTTCTCGTCTTTAAGGACATAAGTAAAATCGAGTTTCTTGTTGAGATCGCGAAGCGTCGGGTTAGTTGTAAGCGCGCTATACACCTTACCTGAATGGGTAATTGATATATGATAATAAAGGCCGTTAAGCTGCGGCGACATAACGCAGAACTCAAGGTGCGAACCCAACATTGAATCCCAAATATCATTATTGCCAGGATGATGCATCACCTTCCCGCCGGCTTTCTCGCAGACGAACGCAACGTAAAGATTGTCGTTGTCGTATTGGAGCTTATGAAGCGTATGTGGGCGGTACGGTTCATTTTGCGGATCGTCGACATTGTACGTCTTTTGCCAACGATAGTCGTCGCTCGTTTGGGCTGAAGCCCACGACGGCTCATCTAATACGCCGTCAATTTTAATATTTGATGTAGCTCTGAAAATACGCTTGGCCTTCTGCCCTGCGGCAATATTAGCAGCACTCTCCCAATCACGCACAAGGCTTTGCCTGTCGCGCGTTATGCGGCGCATAAGTTCAATGTCGCCTTCCGCCTTCGATTCAGCGGCGCGAAGCAGCGCTTTCGCCTTATCCAAGAGCCCTGGCGTCCTAGCTGCAACGGTGAACGGCAATGCGCTAGAGCCATAGCTCATACATATGTTCGCATCGAAAATCGCTTTTTCCAAAAGAGCGTGATACTCAAGCAT
>JAGBXE010000048.1 GCA_017629455.1 Kiritimatiellia bacterium | reverse complement strand
TGAAGAAACAATTGGCACGTGTGTATCTAGTGCCGTAATGATGAGCGACGCCTTTGAATCTACAGAATCAATTGCATCTACGACACAGTCATAAGATGAAATATCGCGAGCAGAAAAGCGATCAGCAGGCCAGCGTTCGTAGAAGGCCTCGACTTTTACGTCGGGATTTACTGCCATAAGGCGCTCGCGCATGGCGAAGACTTTTGGCTGGCCAATAGTGTTACAAGTTGCAGCGCATTGCCTGTTGGAATTCGACGGCATAACAGTGTCGTCATCAAAAATGGCAATATGCCCTACGCCTGTGCGCGCAAGCGCTTCTGCGCACCATCCGCCAACTCCCCCAACGCCGACAATTGCAACTTTGGCCGAAGATAATAAAGCCATCGCCTTGTCGCCTAGTAGTGCTGACGATCTGGAAAGGTCGGTCATGGTGCCTAGTATGTTATTTCTTGATGGTTTTGGTTGCTGACTTTTGCGCGTCAATTGAAGCAACTACAACTGAAGTGTTGGGGTCTTTACCTGTGTAGTAGGCTATGTGGTGACGCTTACCGATATGTGTAGCGCAAGCATTGCCTGAATCCCAGGCGCTGTCGCTGCCGTATGCTACTACTTCCGGTTCGGGCCATGATAATGGTTTGCCCCAGATATTGTCAGGACGAACAACGCGGCGCTTTAGCATTGATTTGCCGCGCTCGTAGTAGTAATTGTGGAGAAGGTCTGTTTCCGGGTCGTAAATTAATGATGGAGTTGATGCCATCACGTCGCGTATGTTTGTAGCCGACTTTGTCCACGTGTATCCGTTGTCCTTCGATTCGAGTTGCCATTGCAGTGCGTCGGCTGGTGCGTAACGCTCGGAGCGAGCGATACCTAGAAGTCTACCATCGGCAAGCCTTACGAACGACGGCTCAGTCGCCCATTGCGATTTTGGCAGGTTGCTTTCGATTGTGCGTTGTTTCCAGGTTTTGCCGTCATCGGCGCTTGTAAGCTCGCCCCAAGATTTTCTGGAATCGTTCTCATGGTAGTTGCCGGCAAACCAAAGCGAAACTAGCCCGCGCCCAGGCACTTGGACAATGTCGGTAATTTGAATTGGCATTGGCGAAAATTCCGGCATTGAAAGGCGCTCAAATTTAATTCCGTCTGTGGTGCGGTAGAGGACGTGGTATTTCTTTTCGCCTGAATAGGAGCGCACCCAGAATAGCGCCGCGCCTTTTGAGTCGAGCCCTTTGCCGATTGGCGTTTCTCCGCATACGGGATCATCGGCTATAAGATGCGGCCCATTCCAACTTTTCCCTTCGTCATCGGACCATTTGGCCCATGTGCTTCGCACCGCTTCAAGAGGGTCGTGCCCAACGCCGACACTGTAAGAGCATACGAGGCGTTTGCCTATTGATTGAATCATCGGCCACGAATTGTAGCCTGGGCGCGATTCAACCGTTGATATAACTGCTACGGACAGGAGAAGCGGCAGAACCATTTGTTTCGTCCTTTTTACCCTTTGTGTGAGGGCATAATAGTTAAAACGCCGTTACACGTTGCGACCAACTAGTAAATTGGCAAGATTGCGGAGAAATGATGTGTCGCCTTCGAGTTGATCTAAAAATGAGATTGCGGCAGCTGTCTTTTCAGTAGCAAGCTTTTCCGTTAAGTCTTTTGGAAAGGCGCCATCTGCGTCGAGAAGGTCGTCTTGATATTGAAATGCTAGCCCCAGGTTAAGCGCGAAGCTTGCTAACTTTTCAACTGTCTTGTCGTCAGCTCCGGCGGCAAGCGCCCCCATTTTCGCGGCAGCTACAAATAGGTCAGCTGTTTTATGGCGGTATACAAAATCGATTAAGTTA
>JAGBXE010000047.1 GCA_017629455.1 Kiritimatiellia bacterium | reverse complement strand
TGTTCTACGGCCTCATTTGCCCTAGCATTAAATTCATCGAGCCTTGCCAACAAATCGCCCGACTCCTCCGTTAGGCGCGTTATAGATTCTTCGTATTTGCTGATACGCTCGTTTCTATCGGCAGCTGCGCGCATCAAATCGTCGCGCCTTCTGCGTGCGTCTTCCTCTTGGCGGCCGATGAACGAAAGCTCCTGCTCCATTTGGCTGACGGCGATTCGACGCTCTGTCAAACGCTGTGAAGCTGGCTGATGACGGCACTCCAACTCCTGCAGAGCATCTTCAGCCTGAACCACAAGGGCCATAAGGTCCTCGCGCTTCATCATCGTTGTAACTGATGTGCCAGCCTTCCACGTCTCAATATTTCCGCCGCGATCGACCTTGGCATCGTCGACAAGAGTTCCCGTGCGGGTCGTGTCTTTCACTTCGCGGCGCTTTTCAGACACAGACATGCGAGCCTCGTCGATTGCAGTTTGAAGCTCTTCAAACTCGGCTTCAGCCGCATCCATGGCTTCGCGCGCGGCCGCGAGAGAATCAGTTAAAAGCGCCGATTTCTGCCCAAGCGACTCTGCCTGCATTGCCACTTCTTCAAGCGCTACTCTCGCCGATTCCGCCTCTGCAGCATCGCGCGCGGCGAACGCACGGTATTCCTCAACGCGCGTTGCGTTAACACCGATCACCTCGCGCGCACGCGCATAATCAGCCTCGGCTTGCGCCTGACGAGCGGCAAGCTCTTGGAGCCTATCTTCAAGGGCATGAACCTCGGCATGCAACGCCTGAGCGCGCTCTTCTGCGGCAGCAACAGTATCTTGCGCGCCGATAATTGCGGCATCCACCTCGGCGCGGCTTGCAGTATTGCTCTCAAGCTCCTCATCAAGAGAGTGGATTTTACGGCGAGAAACGTAGATATCGAGCCCGCGCAACGAATCGCGCAATTCCTTGTATTTAAGCGCCTTGCTAACTTGCCTCTGTAAAGAAGCAATTTGGCGCTTCATCTCGCGCAAAACATCTGCCTCACGAAGTAGGTTCTGCTCTGTCTGCTCGATCTTGCGAAGAGCTTCTTTTCGGTCGGCTTTAAATTTCGTAATGCCTGCGGCCTCTTCAAAGACCGCACGCCTATCTTCAGGCTTCGACGAAAGAATAGCATCGATCTGGCCCTGCGCCATTACCGAGTACGAGCTCGTACCAATGCCCGTACCCATAAACAAATGCTGAACATCTTTAAGACGGCTAGGCTTTTTATTGATAAGGTATTCGCCAGTACCGTCTCTATAGACTCTGCGCGTTACAGTAACTTCGTGATACTCAGTTCCAAGCTCGCGCTCGCAATCGGTAAATGTAACTGAAACCTCCGCAAGACCCAATGGTTTGCGAGTATCTGTACCGTTAAAAACAACATCGACTAATTTTGAGCACCTTAACGCTGTAGGCTTCTGCTCGCCTAGCGCCCATCGGATAGCATCAGAGACGTTTGACTTGCCGCATCCATTAGGACCGACAATCGCCGTCAAACCCGGCTCGAATGTGAGCCGCGTCCTATCTGCGAACGATTTAAAGCCAATTACGTCGAGTTGTTTTAGATACATTTGAACTGCTATTCCTTAAGAGCGTATTCTACCAAAACAACCCGACAATGGCAACGGCCACCGAATTCTTCCATCCACGATTAAAATGCGTTCCCATACCGTTTGACAACGAAACGGATAATATGATATACTTCACTTCAGTTCGACGGGGATATAGCTCAGTTGGTAGAGCGTCTCAATGGCATTGAGAAGGTCAGGGGTTCGACTCCCCTTATCTCCACCATTAAAAGAAAAACCGCATTCGCGGTTTTTTTGTTTTTTTGGGGCG
>JAGBXE010000046.1 GCA_017629455.1 Kiritimatiellia bacterium | reverse complement strand
CGTCGAGCCCGATGTCGACGCGGTGAGGCGATGCTGGGCTGAAAAAGGCCCGTGGGCGGTAACGTTGAGCATATAGTCTGCAAATTATAATTTACGGAGGTTATTCAGGTCATGGAAAAAAGCAACAGAGCGAGCTGGTCGGGGCAGTTGGCGTTTGTATTGGCGGCGGCGGCGTCTGCGATAGGGCTAGGCAACCTCTGGCGTTTTCCATATTTAGCGGCGCAGTACGGCGGCGGAATGTTTATCGTCATTTACCTTTCGCTCGTTGTCACGCTCGGCTTCACCCTGATGCTTACCGAAATTGCAATCGGCCGGAAGACGCGCCAGTCGCAGCTGACGGCGTATTCGCAATTGCATAGGCGCTGGGGTTTTATCGGCGTTTTAGGCACTATAATTCCTGTGCTTATAGTGCCCTATTACTGTGTTATAGGCGGTTGGGTGCTCTATTACCTGAAGACGTATTGCCAAATGGCGTTTACGGGCGCGGCCGTGATGGGTCCTGCCGCTGCAGACTCGGGCGCGTTCTTCGCGTCGTTCATCTCTTCCCCGTTTGCGCCGTACGGCTACGGGATGATATTCATTCTTGCTTGCGCCGCAGTAATTGTCTTAGGCGTTAAAAACGGTATCGAGCGTTCCAATATGGTAATGATGCCGATTTTGTTTCTTATGGCAATAGCGATTTCAGTTTATGTCATAAGCATGCCGGGCTCGATGGAGGGCGTTAAATACTACCTGTTGCCCAACATAAAATGCCTTGAAGGTCCGGACGGATCGTTTTCGGTTGCGCTGCTGTGCAAGACTCTTCTAGGCGCAACGGGGCAAATGTTCTATTCGCTGTCGCTTGCCATGGGCATCATGATTACATACGGCAGTTATCTGAAGAAAAAGGATTCGATCGAAAAGTGCGTCCGCCGCATAGAAATATGCGATACGCTTATAGCTCTTATTGCGGGGTTGATGATCATTCCCGTAGTCTATCTTTTTGCCGTCAAAACCGGTACGCCGGTAAAAGAGGCGATGAGTGCGGGGCCGGGCCTGATGTTTATAACATTGCCGAAGGTGTTTGCAAGCCTGGGCGCTGCGGGCGCATGGGTGGGCATGGCATTCTTTCTTCTTGTGGTGTTTGCCGCCGCAACATCGGCAATATCGTTATACGAGGCATGCGTTGCGGCATCGTGCGATGTGTTGAAGATAAACCGGAAGACGGCAACGTTTGTCATCGGAGCGCTCACGCTTTTCCTTTCGGTGTTTTCCGCGCTTGGATACGGCGCGTGGGGTGGCATCAAAATGTTCGGGATGCAGTTCCTCGACTTCTTTGATTTTATTACAAACTCGATATTGATGCCTGTGGTCGCGGCAGTGACCTGCATATTCGTTGGCTGGGTGCTTAAGCCCAAGACGGTTATAGACGAGTGCAAATGCGAGGGGCAGGTGTTTAACGCAAAGGGTTTCTATTCCTTTATGGTGCGTTATCTCGCTCCCGCACTTATGGTGGCGCTGCTCGTTTCAGAGATTTGCCGCGCGCTCAATATCGGCGGCTGGACAATTTAATTTTTTTTTCAAATACCCCCTTGCGCGGTGAAAAGTAATTTGATAAACTATGCACTCGTTCGCCCGAAAGGGTGGCGATGATCTTTGAAAACTGGAAGTTGAAAATTTAAGAGAATTGCAACGTATATCGAGATAAAAGCGAGG
>JAGBXE010000045.1 GCA_017629455.1 Kiritimatiellia bacterium | reverse complement strand
CGCCCTTTTCTGTGCCGACATCCAATCCTTCCCAAATAAACTTCCAGACCTTATCGGTTTTTTCTATCCGCCTGTTGCGAGCTGGTGAGCGATTATCGACTCTTACCTTGTCGATACTCCCGTCGGCCTTGCGTGAATGAAAAATAAGCGCCCAGAAATCAGCCCCTGAAGATGCACCATTTACAAATGATGTCTTTTCTCCTTCGATCTTATTTTCAAAACCACGTATACCAAAGCCTTCAGATGCATCAGCAAAACGAATTGAAAGCTGATCCCCGACAAGCGCCTCTTCAGAAATCGCATTTGACGCTAAGAATGCTCCTACTAACAATCCTACAACTCTGAATGTTTTCATATCCATGTCTTTCTTATCTCACTACGATACTAGCGCCGATATATTCTGGCGTGCACGTTACGACGCCGTCCTTGGCTTCAAAGCGACCGCCCAAACATCTGACCCCCGTACCTTTAAGCCTTACGTTGGCAGTGTTCGGTTTTTGTCCATCGTAACGGCAGACAACAAAACTCTTGAAGGGGCGCGCAATCGGATTTTCCGTTGTGCGTCCGAGATTTACTGTCAGCCCTCCTTGAACAGAAACATTTTTGAAAGTCTGAACGCCATCACTTTCATACGCATCGTCGATGCTCATTTCAATTACACTTTTAGTGATCGTGCCATTTGCAATATCACCTGCGCCAGAGGTTATCGCGCTTATAGTAAGACCATTTAGATCGATACAGCCCTCATAGCAACGAACGGCACGCCTTACACCCAAGACGCCTTCAGTTAATTGAAGCGTACCCTTACCTGCGTTAACTATATCGCCGCTGCCTCCAACCGGATGGCCCAGGACCCACGTTTTGCCTTCAGGTACAGGAAGTTTTAATCCTGCGCCGTCGGCAACTATCGCAACCTTTTGAGGCTCAGCCCATTCAAACGTATAATCGTCTGTTGTTGTCGGAATCCACTCTGCCCCATTGAAGTTAAGCGTAATTGGATGGTATCGCGACATATCAGCTGTCGGCGGCACAATCTTTGAGCAGCAGAATTTAGATCCGTTTACAAAATTCATCGTGCACGTTCCGCTTGAAATATCCTTAACTGCAGCCTCCGTCGAAATCGCTGTCGGCAAAAGCGATGCGTCACGCGCCAGAACAGAATTGTCGAACGTCATCGTGAAGTCGCGGAAAAGCGTGATGGCTGCATTCTGGCCGGGAAGATAAAACGCCGAATTGCGGAAGTTCCAGGTCGAACGCACCTCGCCCGCCTGTGCGCGGTTGGCGGCCACGCCATAGTAGACCTGCATCGTCGAATCGACAACGTCTATTTTCGTATTCTGTATCTTGTTGTTGTTAAGGCGATTGACCTGCAAATGGCCAACAGCGAGCACGGCGCCGTTCGTGAGAACTAGATACGGCTCATGGGCAAAGTCGTCAACAATCGGAGTCGAATATTTCGTGCACGCGGCAAACATCATGTATTTGTTGCCGTTGTCGAATCGTACGTTGTCGAGCACCAGCCCCGGCATCGCCGTTCCGCCCGCCGAAGGAAGCGACAGGCTGAACGTTCCTTCTGAAACAACCTTTGCGCCTTCGCCCTTTCCAACAAATTTCAATTCGCCTTCTGTTACGTTAAAAGCGCCGTATGTTCCATTCGTCATAAGCCCGTTCAACGCGTTAAAGAGCTGCGGATAGACTAGCGATGCTCGCTCAGCCCAGAAGCCCTTCGATGTATTGTGAGTGCCGTGACCGCCAATTGAAAGTTCCGTTCCCGACACTTCAAACGTAAGGCGCCCCGGCCCGCGTTTCGTAAAGCCGCCAGTACGATTGAGCGAATGAGGAATACCTGCTGTAACGTTAACGTCGGCTTGAACGATTACGTGATCGTTCGTTGTCTCTTGTGCAAACGTAAATGTGTCGCCATAATCACACTCGTCGCCGACGAAATAAATAACGCCGTTTTTAAGCTGTGTCTTACCATTGTCATCTTTCCCGACACCAAGGCTTGCAGGATTATTTACCTTAAGCCTGCCCTCAACGAGTTTAACTCCACCGGCAAAACTGTTGTCATTGCACGTAAGTGCGAGCGTACCCTCGCCCGACTTTATAAACTCGCCGCCGTCTACACTGCCAGCTAGCTCAACTGAAACGTCGCTACCAACGTTCATTGTATAGGTGTCGCCAATGTTATATGAAATGTCACTCGTAAGAACACTTGAATTATTTATATTAACAACAGTATTAACTTGCGTGCGTGCCGTTGCCTTCAGGACGTATCCATCGCCCTTTTCTACTTGAGACAGTTCAACTACTACGCCCTTCGCGGCACCTTCAATAATGCGCGCTTTTGCCAACGCCGCACGTGCTTCTTCAGTTAGAACAGTTGAATACGACATTAATTCGCACTCATCACCAACATTAAGTTCGCGCGTAAACTTTACCTTAAGAACATTGAAATTTAAATCCCCCGAAAGCTTGATAGTCTTACTAGGATCAAGAACTATAAATGGAGCGTTGTTCAATGAAAGAGCACCAATCCCGGTACTTGTCATTGCAGAGAAATCTACGCTTGCGCCGTCAACTGCAACGCGCGAGAGATTTGAAAGATCACCAAAAAGCCGCGTAGCACCAGAACCGGTCAAAGTAAGACAGCTGCTTGCGCCCACCTTGTCGGCGAAATCTGCATTAAGGCCAACTGTGAATCCTCCATTATCAATCGTAAGCCCGCGCGAACCTAGCTCGACCGTTTCCATACCTTCGATAGCAGAAGGCTGATTTGCAATAAACCTAACTGTGCCACCGTCCGCCTCAAGGTGCGCCGTACCCGCTGATTTGAAAATTCGATAGCAACTAAGAACGCCGCCGTTAAGAATTACACGCGACACGCGGCTTTGGTTGGCATTAACGCAAAGGCCGTCACCATCTAAAGCGCCTTTAAGGTTCACAACACCGCCTTCGATATCAAGGACATTTTCTACTGACGTATCCGTATTGCTGTCGGTATCGGTTCCGAGACGAATGCGCCCAAGGTTAAGCGTGCCGCCATGCACATTCATTCGCGCCGTACCCTTACAGCCAACTTCGAACTGAACGGATGAGTCGCCGTCTATCGCTTCTACAAAACCCGAACGGAAATTAAGCGTCGAACTCGTGCCACCGGTGTAACCTAGTTTCCAACCGGCGTTCGATTTAAAAGTAGCTGTAATATTCGATATGTCTACGGTAGCTTCGCCTGTCTCAATTCCGCTAGCAAGCGAACTATCGCAATAAAAAACGGTATTCGTAATACCCACATTCACCTTACCAATATTGCCTATCGCGAAACGTGAATGATTTGTTATCGTCGCACCGTTAAATGAAAGCGTCGTTATAGTTTCAGGTTTGCCGGCCAGATTGAAAGTGGAATGATTATCAAGCAAGGCCCCTTCACCAAATTTTGCCTCGCCCCTATATAGGACTATTTTGCCCAGAGGTGAATATACCCTCATCGATGCGCCTTCTATATTGACATTAGCGCATCCGCTTGTACCTCCGACCTCTTGATCATGCCCCAGATACAACCCAACGCCACCTGGCGCTGTGTGGTTTACGGCAAATTCGCCGCCGTTACGAGCTATCAAGCTCACTTGCTTCATCTTTTTACCGCTAAGGTTCTGATTGTTCGAAAATTCAATCTTACCTCCATCAGCTATAAGCGCATTTTCGCCATAATACTGGATCATGCGCTCTAACCCTAAAAACGAGCCTTTCTTTACGATAAAGCGTGCAACCCTGTTTGTAGCGCGCTCATGCGTCATCATGTTAATTAAATCGTCAACGACGAAAGAGGCGCCATTTTCTATGACAAAATCAGTTACTGTACGTTCCTCCGAATATGCCTGCCCGTCGTATCGCGCAGGAACGTTTACATTTAGCGCTCGGTGCTTGCCACCCGAAAAAACAATAACGTTAGTTTCAGCATTACCCTGCACGCAAAGATTGTGAGCGCTTAACGATGCCCCGCCCGAAAATGTAATAAAGGCTTCATCCATTATCGGCTCGGCGCTAGAACCACTATTATTGTTAAAACTAAAAAGGTAAAGACGCGGATAATTGCCCTCGGTCCATTGATGGCCCTGAACGCTCTTGAAATTCGCTCCGCCGCCATGGAAGTTCAAAAACATTTTTTTACTTTCCGACGAACTTGCCGTTATTACCGTGTTCGACACTTCCAGATGCGGTGCGATGCCGCCATCTGGCGTCGCATTGGCCATGTTGAGCGCCAATATGTCGCGCGCCTGATCGTCATAGTAAAAGGCGAACTGACCATACGAGTTGTACGTCCCCTTCGTTCTTTGCGGATGACGCAGCACGCACGATGAAAGATCAAGCGTCCTTGAATAACCCGATTCTACAGTTAAATAAAACCTTGCATAATTTTCATAAAGTTTATCCGGGAACTCAATCGCAAAATTTTTATAAATGTTCAACCCGATGAATGCGCGGTCATCGAGATTTGGAACCGCGTGATTCCCGTTCAGATTCCAATGCGCAGGGTCATCAAAGCGCCCGTCGTATGAGCCCCCTACGCTGACCCATGAATAATCGCCGTTGACGTGCCCGGGCTCGACGCCTGTCAGCTCCGCGAAAATCGGCACGACCGCAGCCGACCAGATGGCGTACCCCGCCTCTGTCGGGTGGATGTAATCGCTCATCAGGGACTTCGGTATCTTGCCCTCGCCATCGAGGAACTCCGAAGCGATATCGACTATTTTGATTGCGTCATCGCCCGCGAACGATTCTCTGAGCACTTCCATCGTCGCCAGGTTGCGCGCATGGGCGCCGCCATCGGCCAGCGGATTTCCGTCGGACGTGCCGACCGCCCTCGGAAGATACGACATAAGAATAATTTTTGCCTTAGGCTGACGGCTTTTAATTTCCGCTACGCACGCTTCGACACCGCGGGCCGTATTCGTAGGATTATTTCCATTAATGCCGTTGTTGTTTGTGCCGATCATCAGCATAACGGCTTTTGCTTCGTAGCCATCAAGTTCGCCATTTTGGAAACGCCAGAGAACATTCTGCGTCTGGTCGCCGCCGTAACCGCAATTTAAAATTGAGTAAACGCTTTGAAGCGCGGCGTAATTCTGCGGGCCGTAATCCTCCCAGAAATGCGTAATTGAATCGCCCGCGAAAACAAAGTCGATCTTGCCGCCCGACGCTTTAATGACGTTTCTATTGCGCTCAAGCCTATCGCCCCACCAGTCAGCTCCGCGCCAGCTCGACTCACGGATTCGCGTAATGGGAGTAACGGCGGCAATGCGATCGTACACAATCTCTTCGCCTTCTCCTTCGGGATAATAAGGCCCGACCGGCAACCCATCGGCGGCGGCGGCTTCGGCAAGAAGATTTGCTACGGCTTCGTCGCTATCAACGCCGCACCAAATTGCTGTGCGGCCATCGGTATATTTGGCAAGTTCAAGATCTACAACATCTATACCTGTTGCGCGCAGAACAACGCGTTTACCGGCATTCGTTGCAACGAACGACTTTGCGTCGATAATTATATCGGCATTAACCGCGCCTGCCGGCATTTGCGGACGATACGAAATTACTTCTGCCGCGCCTGCGGATGGCGGCACATCATTACGAAGCGCCGCGTTTACTAGCGGCATAAGCGCGCCCGTCCAGCGGATGTACCCAGGCGGCAAACGGTTGAAGGCCTTATCATATCCGCACCACCTTACGACATTACCGTCGGCTAGTTTGGCAAACTCGATATTCGCAGCGGCCACCTTATTAAGATATGCCGTGTCGCGAGTTGCGTACTGGGGAACAACTGCAGAAAGAATAATCTTTGCCGTTGGCTGCTTTGCTTTTATGGCATCTAAGATCGCCCTAATTCCGAGCGTAGCGTTTTCTACCGAATCGCCGCGCGATTTAAAATTAGTGTGGCCGACGGCTAACACAATCACTTTTGCCGTATAGCCATCAAGTTCGCCGCCTTCGGTAATTCGCCAAAGGACATTTTCTGTATAGTCGTTTGCAAAGCCAAGGTTGATTGCTTCATACGGCGCTGCCGCCCAGTTTGAATCCCAAACGTCTTTCGCGCCGTAGCTTTCTTCGAAAGCCTTTATTAAGCTATCGCCGATAAAAACTACGTTAGCTTCGGTTATTGAAGATAAAAACTCTAACTTTTGAGCGTGGAGCTTCTGCCACGAACTTGATGGATCAGACGACTGCGGCGTCGGCGTAGCCGCAGCGACTGCGGCAAAGATAAGGCCAAGTAGAGTTGTCATAATATTCGCGCCCCTTTTAATTACAATTTATAAAGCAGGTCGCAAGAAATAGCCAAACGCGTACGAGATAAGCGCAACAGCCGTCGATATACCAGCCATTACGAAAAAGCCCTTACAAAACGATGTTCCTCTAGCAACACTGAGGTAAAAATTAAAGAATGCGATAATGCCCAATGCGCATAGAAGCATAGCGACCAACGCCAACGTCGCGCTCGGCAAAAACGCATAGGGCGCTACAAGAATAAAGACCGTTAGAACATACGCAAACCCCGTATACGAGGCCGTCTTGAGCGCGCTGGAACTTTCATCATTCTTCTCGGATCCCGCCTGATCATCGGCGCTTGCCGACAAAAACGCCGATGCTGCCATCGACATCGCCGCGGCAAATCCCGATATAAGCCCGAGCTTCGCGATTTTAGTAGGTT
>JAGBXE010000044.1 GCA_017629455.1 Kiritimatiellia bacterium | reverse complement strand
CGGCTTTTGTGTCGAGCAAAAAGTCAGCATCCATGTATTTCTGTTTCATAATGAAAGCATTATATCAAATTTTATCTTCAAGACACTTATGAAATAACGCCGCCAAAGTTAAGAAGAGTAAAAGGGCATAAACATAAAAAGCCCCTACGTGAGGGGCTTTTTATCGATTTCTTGGTGCGACTGACTGGGATCGAACCAGCAACCTTCGGCTTCGGAGGCCAACGCTCTATCCAATTGAGCTACAGTCGCACGCTTTAAAAATGTATTATATCAAAATCAGTCCGCGATGTCGTAGACGCGCACGTCGTCGACGATGAACGCATCGCCAGCGGCGGCGGCGGCTTCAAGCTCCGGAACGCCCTTGCCGGTCATGAGGTTCTGTCTGTACCACATGCACTCGGTGGAAATGAGGATGAACTGGGGCGTGTGGCTGACAGGTTTGCCCTGGGCGTGACCTGTCTTTTCTCCGTGACGGCGGCCGTCTACGAAGACTGTATAGCCGTCAGGCTCCCAAAGCAGGCCCATCGTGTGGAACTCGTCGAGGCTCATGTTAAGAGAGCCGACCCATTTGTCCGTGATGTTTCCGGGAATGGAAAACGATTTGTAGTCGGGGCCGTAGCCGTTGTAGTGGAACATGTGGCGGCTTACGTCGCCGGGATAGAACGATTCCATGATGTCGTGTTCAATGCCGACACGCTCCGGATCAAGGCAGCATCCCTGCGTTTCGGTCTGCATCCAGAACGCGCTCCACCAGCCAGGTTTGCGCTGCAGGCGGAATCGGCATTCGTAGTAGCCGAACTTGTGGAGGAATTTCGGAGCCTGGCGCTTGCCGAGAGGCCAGAAGCCTTTCCGTTCGGGAATCGTGGGGAAGTCCCATATAAGTTCGCCCGTCTGGAGCTGCGGCGAGACGAACTGCCCATTGGGGAGTTTTTTGATTTTAAGGTGGACAAGGCCGTCTTTCACTTCGACGCATCCGTCTTCCGGAAGTGCGAACCAGTGTGCGCGGCGCCCCCAGAAGTTAGTGCGAAAGCCCCACTTTGAGGTGTCGAGTTTGTCACCGTTAAATTCATCGCTCCATACAAGGCGGAATTTGTGGCCGTCAGGCAGAAATGACGGGGCTTCGCCTTTGACCGTTTCGCTGCTCGTACATGCTACAGGCCATTTTTCAACGGGATCGCCGATGACGGAAGGCTTCCATATTTGAACTGTCTTTGATTCGTTATCGGCAAAAGCCATTGCCGCTACCAAAACGGCAAGAACGGAAATTGATTTGGCGAACATATGTTTATTCCTGTGGTATATGAATGATGATTCGCTAATTTTAGCCGATCATGCCACCGTTGACCGAGATAATCTGCCCAGTAACGTAGGATGATTCATCGCCAGCAAGCCATGCTACGGCATTGGCGATGTCGCGCACCTGTCCGAAGCGCTTAAGGGGAATCGTGTCCATATACGCTTTCTTAACGTCTTCGGGAAGAACGTCGGTCATCTTCGACTGGATGAAGCCCGGGGCGATAGCATTGCAACGAACAGCGCGGCTGCCGAGTTCCTTTGCAGTCGTCTTTGTAAGCGCAATGACGCCGCCCTTAGAGGCTGTGTAGTTGGCCTGGCCGGCATTGCCCATAATACCGACGACGCTAGCGATATTGATGATTGAGCCGCCTGCCGGAGTTCCGTCGGCAGCCTTATTCTTCATCATCGGGCGCGAGACGGCGCGGGTAAAGAGGAACGTGCCTTTCAAGTTGACGTTAATTACAGCATCCCAATCTTCATCGCTCATGCGCATAAGCAGGCCATCCTTTGTGATGCCAGCGTTGTTTACGAGGATGTCGACGCTGCCAAATTCGGCGATAACGCTCTTAACGCATGCATCAACTGCTGCGGATTCTGCAACGTTTACGCCGTAAGCCTTGGCCTTTACGCCTAAAGCCTCTATTGCCTTAACAGTATCTTCGCACCATTCAGCGTTAAGGTCGCACACGGCAACGTTTGCGCCGTCTTCCGCAAGACGCTTGGCGATTTCCGCTCCAATGCCGCGCGCGGCACCTGTGACGATGGCGGTTTTGCCTTGAAGTTTGGTGTTCATGTCTAGTTTCTCCGTTTAGCGGTTTAAGATGAATTTCTACTTTGATTTATGCGCTGAATTTCTGACGCGTCGCTTCGAGCGATGCAAGATCGGCGACATTTGCCGTAGTTAAAGATGCATCGATTTTGGCGATAAGCCCGGAAAGGACCTTGCCAGGGCCAAATTCGACGAACGTGTCTGAGCCAAGCTCTTTTGCTGTTACGATGTCGGCAGCCCAGTTTGTCGTGCCGGTAACCTGCTCAAGCATTGTAGCCTTGATTTCGGCAGGATCCGACGAATGCGGTTTACCGGTTACGTTTGAAAGGACAGGAATTTTTGGCGCAGAGAATGTGATACCATCAAGTACAGGGGCGAGTTTCTCTCTCGCGCTCTGCATAAAGGGCGAGTGGAAAGCGCCAGCCGTAGCAAGAGGAATTGCGCGGCGGATGCCAATTTCCTTGGCGGCAGTTACTGCCAAAGCGATAGCGTCCTTTGAGCCCGAAAGCACTTGCTGCGCGGCAGAATTTATATTGGCGACGGTGCAACCCGACTTTTCGCAGAGGGCTGCGAGCTGTTCGGGCGTAGCGCCGACAATGGCAATCATCCCCGACGGTGTAGCTTCGCATGCTTCCTGCATGAAACGGCCGCGAGCTTCGAGGACTTTAAGCGTAGAATCAAAGTCGAGTACGCCAGCAGCGCAAAGAGCGCCCCATTCGCCGAGCGAAAGGCCTGCTGCGCAATCGAACGAAATGTTTGTAAGCTTTGTAAAAGACGTGTATGCTGCAAAGCTCGTTACAAATATTGCCGGCTGGCAGATATTCGATTTTGTAAGTTCTTCGGCAGGACCTTCAAAGCAAGTTTTCTTGAGGTCAAAGCCAAGAACGGAATTCGCCTTATCGAAGAGGGCCATTATTTCGGCATCGCTCGCGGCGAAATCAGCACCCATACCGGGAACTTGTGCTCCTTGTCCAGCAAAAACGCAACATTTGCTCATTTTATCTACTCCTTTCACTAAAGGTTGAATTATACCATATTCGGGGGCCCAGTTTGCAATCGCGTTTTTGCAGCGGATATGGTACAATAAGCAATTAAAAAAAGTAGCCAGCGTTGAGCGGTAATTTTAGTAAGTTTAGTTTAAGGTAAAAACATAGGAGAAAACAGCGATGATGAAGTCAATAGCACTTTTTGCGTGCGCACTTGCGTGTTATGGAGTGGTGGCTGACGAGACAGGTTTCGTGCAGATTTTCAATGGCACCGATCTTTCAGGTTGGGAAGGCGATACCGACCATTATTTTGCCGATAATGGGCTTTTGCGGTGCAAGCAGGACGGGCGCACCGGGGGTGGCAATCTTTGGACAGAGAAGGACTACCAGAACTTTCATCTGAAGTTCGAGTTTAAACTTCCTCCCGAAACTAATAACGGCGTTGCCATACGCTGTCCTCCTGGCGGCCATGCCGCGCAAGAGGGTATGGAAATTCAGATTCTTGATGATACTGTTGGACTTTTCACACCGGTAAATGAAAGCGTATGGGAGCATCTGAAGCTTCTGTTCTTCCCTTTCGTGAT
>JAGBXE010000043.1 GCA_017629455.1 Kiritimatiellia bacterium | reverse complement strand
TATGACTGAGCCGGTACTCGCCAAAAACGGGCAGGGGGAGCTGACGGTTTCTTTTGTGATGATTTCCGGTACGGGAAGCATATACGTACGTTTCGTCTCAGGGGAAGAGAAGATTGATGTTCCTCTTAGCGATGGTACTGTTTCTGGTCCATTGGATTTTAATGTCACAGTTCCATTCGATCAACTCTCTGCCGAGAGGACGTATTCGTTTAGTGCAGTAGGTGTCAATACCTCTGGCGGCGAAATTGTAGTCGATGGTGCAGGCGTATTTTATGTTGGATCACTTCAAGTAGAGAAGACTTCGGATGCTGCGGAGGATGGGCCTGTTGCTGGTGCGTTTACGGTATCTCGCGCCGACGCACACGGTGAACTCAATGTCAATTATTCGCTTGGCGGTTCGGCGATGTCAGGCGTCGATTATGATGGAGCGGCGTTAGGAACCGTGACGATTCCTGCTGGAGCTACGTCTACGACGGTCAAACTGGTGCCCAAGGTGAACGCCGCGAACGATGCCGATACGACGGTTGATTTCGCCTTTGAGGACGGTTTGTATTACCCGTCGGGCGCAACAGCATCAATGACAATAACGAATCTTGCGCCCATTAAGTGGCGAGCTTTCAAAGAATTCATTGAGTTTACTTTCCCGATGGAATCTCTCGCAGCAGGCGAAACGCTTGAGAATTTCCCCGTATTGATTCGCCTTTCAGAAGCGATTGACGGCTTTAAGTATAGTGCCTTCAAGCTTAAGCGCGGCGGAGATATGATGTTTACCGATGCTGCTCGCAAAGCGATACCGAGCGAGATTACAACTTGGAACGAGGAAGGAACTTCGCTTGTGTGGGTGTCGGTTCCATCGCTTACGAAGGGGACATCGATTAGAATGTATTATGGAAACGGCGCGAATCCTGCCGGCGTTAATTTGGCAAAGTGGCCGGCTTATTCAGGAGTGTGGCATCTTGAGGAAGAAAGCGGGAAAGCATTAGATTCCTCTGCAAATTCCTTCCATGCGCTTCCTATGCAAAATGCGCGTTCGCGCGAGGAGGATCTTCGTGCCGTCGCTGATGGTGCAGTCGGCAGCGCGCGCGTCAATCAGGCGGATACCACATATTACGATGTCGGCACATCTGACGAGACTATCTTTTCTACTGCGCGGCGCAATTATCTTGCCGCTTCGAGTGTGGCTGATCATGGCCTTGGCGCGCGTTTGTCGTTCTCGGGCTGGTTCCGCACGACCGGAGGTACGGAATGGACGGAAACGTTGGTCGCAAAGATTGTTCCCGAGTATGAATACGGCTGGGAGATTAGCAGAAAGGCTTTTAAGGTTGAAATGGATGTGAAATTGAGAGTCAAGATTGCCGATCGCTCTGGTGAGTTTGATATTCCCGATATGCGTAACGAATGGGTGCATATTTTTGTTTCAATTGATCAGGAAGAAACAAACGATGATGAGAATCCTTTCAAATCGGTAGCGAGCGTTTATGCGAATGGTGAGTTTGTCGGGTCGGTATCAGGCACTAAGCTCGTGAGCGAGAATGATTATCCGCTGACATTCGGACATACCGATACTCTGACGGAGGGTCATGCGTATTATGGGCAGTACGACGAACTGCGCCTGAAGCGTGGCGCAGCTTCGCCTGCTTGGGTAAAGGCGGAGTATTTGACGGTTGCAGATCCTTCGTTTGTAAAAGCTTCTCCTTCCATGTCGGTACGCAGAGGCTTTCAGATTGTGGTGAGGTAATGAGTAATGGGTAATGGGTAATGGGTAATGAGTAATGAGTAATGGGTAATGGGTAATGAGTAATGAGTAATGGGTAATGGGTAATGAGTATTGAGTAATGAGTAATGAGTAATGGGTAATGAGTAATGGGTAATGGGAGATGGGAGATGAAAAAATTTACTATAGTTTTTGGGGTTGGTCTTCTTTGTGCGTCATTACAGGCAGTAGCAGCGAAGGCTGATGTTCGGATTTATCCTACGCCTAAGCACATCGAAATGACAGGCGGCTTTTCGAATGCGAGAATAGGCGAAGCGAAGGTCCGAAAGGTTAAGGGTTTGGGGGATGAGGCCTACCGGATTGTCGTCGACAAAAGTTCAATTATTGTGTCGGCGTCGACGAGGACCGGTGCTTTTTATGCTAAAGAGACTCTTAAGCAGCTTGCAGGTAAAAGGGGCTTACCATGCTGTATTGTGGAAGACTCGCCCGATATTCCGCTACGCGGTGTTGTTGAAGGCTTTTACGGGCGGCCGTGGGGCACGGATGGGCGGTACGATCTTATTCAATTTATGGGCAAGTATAAGATGAATTGTTTTATCTACGGGCCCAAAGACGATCCGTACCATTTGTCGAGATGGAAAGAGCCGTATCCCGAGTAGTACGTTGCTGACTTTCACAGGCTACTTGATGCGGCGAAGAAAAATCATGTGAAGTTTTATTGGGCAATCCATCTTGGAGATGCCTTCAAGGATCAAACGCCTGCTGTGCGTGAGAGCGAATATGCCGCGCTCTGGCGTAAGCTCGATTGGATGTACGATATTGGCTTTAGGTGTTTCGCGGTCTTTTTCGACGACTACGGCAAGCCCGAGGCGGGGCTCCATGCAGAAATCAGCAACAGAATAAAGCGTGATTTCCTTGATCGCAAGGGTGATTGTGCGCCACTTATCGTCTGCCCGAACGACTATGTGGGAGATGACAATAATCCCTACAGCATAGAGATCGGAGAAAAGGCGGAGAAGGGTATTAACATTATGTGGACAGGAATGGGCGTTTGCAGCGACATTACAGCTGAAGCTACTGCAAAGCGCGCCAAAGCACTCAAGCGTGCTCCGTTTGGTTGGTGGAACTGGCCTGTAAATGATTTTGTCAGATGCAAGCTCGTAATGGGGCGAACATACGGTGTTGAAGAATATCCTTATGCTGGATTTGTTTCCAACCCAATGGAGAATCTTGAGGCATCGAAGGTGGCGCTTTTCGGTATTGCTGATATGACGTGGAATCGCAAAGGCTTTGATTCCGAGCGCAATTGGCGTGATGGCGTTCGCAAGCTTTATCCGTTTGCGCCAGAGGCAATGATGCGTTTTTGTGCGCACAATACCGACCCACATAAAAATCCAGAGGTAATGACGGGCTTTTATCGTGATGAGTCGAAGTGCTTTGCTGAGAAGTGGAAAGCGGAAGGTAAGGCTGCGCTCATTAGTGAATGTAAGGCGAACGCGGCCGCGGCGGAGGAACTTGCCAAGGTTTTACCGCAGAAGGATCCGAAACTTTGGCGCGAGATTCGCTACTGGGTAGCCTACTTTGGTGAGCAGGCGCGCGAGGGTATCGCTGCTGCCGAGGGCGATGCTGAAGGTTATATCAAGGCAAAAGATGAAGGGCGTGCAATTCAGGTGAAGCAGAAGGCATATTTTCAGTCGCTTGCGCCCGAGTGGGATCGCCGCCGGTGTATGGGGTGCGTTACGGGAACGCGCCATCTCCAGAAGGCTATCGATACGTGTGCGCGTGAATCGTTTATGGACAAGCGTGATGTGTACGAGCGCTATTTCCCGGCTGTCGGTACGACTGTCGGCACGATAACAGCGATAGCAGGTAAGGGTCAGCATTTTGAGCGAGGAGAGTCATTAATTGTAATGGACAATATCCTTGAACAATTGACGGCAAAGCCAGCTGATTGGTTTGGAATGAAGATGGCAAAAAACGTAACGTTCAATTACGTTTGGCTCAACTTTGAAGATAATGGCGCTGTTGTCGATGGCCAGGTTGAACTTTCGAAAGATGGAGGAAATACGTGGCAGAAGGTCGATTTGACTACTGAGGGTAGTCTCATTCATGGTCATGTTGCCTCTGAGGCAAGGTACAATGCTGTACGCTGGATAAACAAATCCAATCGACCAGTTTCGTTTAAAATACTCCGCTTTAATGTGGATGTATGCTCTGAATAGCGTAGCCCTAGATTGAATAACGAATGGTTTAAAATACCGTTGGCGAAAAGTGAATCTTTTATTATTCATTTAAGTATGTCACTTTCAGCTGAAAAAGTGTATAATCATATTGTCCTGCAATGAACGGGCAACGGTGCCGCGTTTGTTTGCATGTTTTGTTGCGATTGGACCTGAAAGGGAACATGATGAACATAAAGAAGATGAACAAGGGGCTCGACTTTCTTCGCCAAAAGTACGGCGCGAAGAAGGGCGAGATTATTATCAAAGACGGGCATTGCTTCGTGGGTTCGACACCATTGATTCCAGGCCGTATGGAACGCAAGATTGTTGAACTGAAAAAGATGACAGAGAACGGTACGCTTGAAGGCGTTTCAACTTTGCGCTTTGCATCGTTTGCTCCCAAGGGCACAGATCTAGAGGCGATGCTTGCAAAGGAACTCGATTTAGCAGCGTATCTTGGCGCGTCCGATGTTGTGCGCGTTATGGCAGTAGCTGGAGGCGCTGCGATAAATGTTTTGGCAAAGCTTGCTAATGACGTTAATGTGTCGGTCGAAATTAGTGCAGGCCTTCCTAAGGGGGAAAGCGCATACGACCGCCATGAGATTATCGCCAAGCGCGGCGTAGCTTGCGATCAGACGGTCGACACCCACACTCCGCATGCGTCGATTCGTTGCTGGGGAGCAAAGGGTATGGCTGAATATACCGATGTCGACACCGAGCTTTTCGGTCTGTCTTATGAGGAGATTTGGAACGTCCGTGCGGCATTTGCGCTTTTGCAGGATCGTGCTTCTGCAAAGATTTGGAAGGCTGCATGGGGCAAAGCGCAAAAGGCAGCAAAACTTGCGTTTACTGCGGAGAAATCGAAGGCCGCTAAGACGATTGCTCTTAAGAAGGGCCTCGATACGAATGAATCCATCAAGGTTGCGGAGGTGCGCTAATGAAGCCGGTTAAAATTGCGATGATGGGCATGACGCATGGTCATACCCGCAAGTATTATCAGACGCTTCTTGATAATAAGAAACTCGACTGGGTTGCCAGCTGTGCGCAGGACGAAGAGTCGAAGAAAGTCTACGAGCTTTATAAGACTGGCGTTCCATGCTACTTGGACCCTGAAGAGATGTACAAAAAACATCCCGACATTGAAGCTGTTGTTATTGCCTCTGCCAATGACAGGCACTTTGAACAGATGAAGTGGTGCGCTGAAAAAGGCATTCACATTCTCTCGATGAAGATACCCACCTTCGACATGAAGGAATACGACGAGATGATCGCCATGTGCGATAAGGCCGGGATTGTCTGTCAGGTAGAGCTGGAGATGCACTATAACTCTGTCGTTAAGCGCCTCGTTAAGCTTATTAAGGATGGCGAGATCGGCAAGATTAAAGCAATTCAGATGACGAACATCACGCTCTCTCCTGTGTGGGCGTTCCCTTGGCAGGGCGATCCTAAGGCCAGCTTTGGCAAGGTCGAAGCTCTTAAGAAGGGCGATAAGCGCTTTAAGGGCGGTGCTCTTTGCGATCATCCGCACGTTTTTGACCTTATCCGCCACCTTACAGGTTCTGACTTCGATTATATCTATGCCGAAGTCGCCCCGAACCTGCGCGACGGGCTTAAGGTCGAAGATATGCTTATGGCCATCGGCAAGATGAAAGATGGTACGGCGTTTCTCTTCGATCCTAGCTGGTCACGCCTTGAAGAGAAAATCAAAGTTCCAGGGCCCGGTTGGGAGCGCTTCCCCAAGCGTATGGAAGTAAATGTAACTATAACTGGTGAAAAGGGTATGGTTACCTGCGACTGCTTTGGCCCCAATGTCTACCACAACGGCGCGCCGAATGACCGTTACACTGTTCAGTATACGTATTTCGATGAATGGGTTGGCCTTATCGACGAGTTTGTTGATTGCATCCGCAATAAGAAAACGCCGCTTATCAATTTGAAGTGGCACAAGCAGACGATTCAGTCGATGCTTGGTTGTTACGAGTCGATTCAGACAGGTAAGATTGCCAAGATTTAACTGTCAGGGAATTGTACCGTAAGATGTACGCCGCGGCGTTGCTGCCGCGGCGTTTCTTTCAGCGAAATATGATATAATGACTGCCATGAAAACTAAATTATTTGCTTGTTGTGCGGCTGCGCTTTCGATTTGTGCGAGCGCAATGGCCGATTGGATGGTTGATGATTGCATAGATGGGCGTTGCGATCGTGAAATTCCCATTTACGGCCCTGGTGATGAGATGACCTTCACGTTCAAATTGAGGGGCTTTAAAGGGCTTGATGTCTCAAAGCACACATACGATTGGGTGCGCACGGCCGATGACGGTAAGAAAGAGACGGGTAAAGCTCCTGCAGATCGTCCGCTTATTCTAAAGACATCGCTCGACCGCCCGGGTTTTGTCCGTTATTATATTGAGCTTAAGGATGAAACAGGCAAAACAGTCGAAAGAAAGCGTCCGCGCGATGGTCGCGGCCAGAAGGTGTTCTTTGATGGCGGTGCGGGCGTGAATATCTTTGATATCCGTACGGCCGTTCCTGAGCCAGAGGATTTCGATAAGTTCTGGGCTCGCCATAAAGAGACGCTTGCTAAGGTGGAATGGCGCGGCAAGGAAAAGATCGTGCAAGTTCCGTCCGACAATCCGCTTGTCGAAGTTTATACGGTTGAAACTCCTTGCGCAGGTCAAATGCCGATGACAGGCTTTTTGTATATGCCTGTTGCAGCTAAGGAAGGTAAGAAATTTCCTATTGAGGTTTCGTTCAATGGCTACGGCGCAAGCTGGAATGCGTATAAACCCAATACTCAGCGTCTTAAGGGTGATAAAATTGCCTTCAACTGCTCAGCTCACGGTTACGAATTGATGCGCGAGGCGCAGTACTACAAGGATCTTCGCAAGAAGGTTTCTGTAAATGGCTGCTCCTATGCGTTTGATCCAAAGACGAATTCCGATCCGGAGACGGCGTATTTCTGCGGAATGTCTTATCGTGTCATGCGTGCGCTTGAGTATATTAAGTCTCGCCCAGAGTGGGATGGTAAGCGCCTCTTGGTGCATGGCGGATCAATGGGCGGTATGCAGTCGATTTGGGCTGCCGCGCTCGATCATGATGTTACGCATGTAAATCCTTCTATTCCGTGGTGCTACGACATCGGCGGCGAAACGATTGGCCGCAACCGCGGCGATTGGTACATTAAGTGGGCGCCTCCCGGGCTTGGATATTATGATCCAGCAAACCTTGCCAAGCGCATCTCGCCCAAGACGGAATTCTTTATGACGAGCTTTGGCCTTGGCGATTATATCTGCCCTCCTACAGGTGTGATGGCCATGTACAACAACGTTCCTTGCATAAAGAAGCGCGCAACTGGCTTCCAGAATATGCAGCACAGCTACCTTGTGCCGCGTCCGCGTCAGATGCTTGAGATTATCGGTTCGAAGGCTGTTCCGTTTAACAGGTAGTAGGGAGGTTTTCTATGGCAAGATATAAAGTTGCGCTTGTTACTGCGGGCGAAGAACGCCTTCCTGCTGGTGTGGCAGATCGCATACGCGAGGTTGCCGATTTTTCTGCAAAGCGTTGCTCTTCTCCTGAAGAGATGCTTGAGGCGTTTCCTGACGCAAACGTATTGTGGATGTTTGGCCCCAACGTTTGTCTTAAGCCTGAAGTCCTTGAAAAGATGCCCTCTGTAAAGGCTCTTCTTCGCTCCGGTTCGGGGCTTGATGCGCTACCTTGCGATTGGGCCAAGGCGCACGGCATTGGCGTTTACAATACGCCCGAATCAATCGCCGAATGTGTTGCGGAACACGCTGTTGCTCTTTTGATCAGCTTTATTCGTCAGATTCCCCAGTATAATGCTAGGGCGAAAACTGGCTATGAATGGGGCAAGGTCGAAGGGATGGATTGGCATGTCTCGCATAGAACGCTAGGTTTGGTCGGTTATGGCTGCATTGCGCGTCATGTCGAGAAGATGCTTTCTGGCTTCGATATGAAGACGGTTTTTTACGATCCGTTCGTTCCCGGGTCGAAATCGCTCGACGAAGTCTTGAAGGCTGCCGATTACGTCAGTGTTCACTGCCCGCTCACGCCAGAAACAAAGGGTCTTATAAACGCAGAAAAACTTGCGCTAATGAAGCCCAATGCTATTCTGGTAAATACCAGTAGGGGTCCTGTCGTGGATGAGGATGCGCTAGCCGACGCTCTCGATTCAGGGGTGATTTCTGGCGCAGCTATCGATGTTATGTGCGAGGAGCCGCCAGATGTTTCAAGTAGGCTCCTTCAGCATCCTAAGTGCATTGTCACTCCTCATGTGGCGGCGTTCTCATGCGACTTTGAGAAGAATTTCTTTGAAGCGTCGGCTGAGAAGATCTGCAAAATCTGCACGGAACTTACCTGATGGCCCGCGGCCGT
>JAGBXE010000042.1 GCA_017629455.1 Kiritimatiellia bacterium | reverse complement strand
CCAGAAATGCCGGCCTGAGCCCAGATAAGGCACCCAGTTCCGATTTCCGAGGAACCAGCAATTCCGCATTGCGCGATAAGACCTGAGTATCCGCGCACCTTGACGTTATGACCAATCTGAACTAGATTGTCAATCTTTGTCATTGGCCCAATGTAGGTGCGGCCGATTCGTGCGCGGTCGATTGTCGTGTTGGAGCCGATCTCAACGCCATCGGCAATTTCAACTATGCCGAGTTGAGGAATCTTTTCGATCTTCGGCAAACCGCCTTCAATAGTAGTTGAAAAGCCATAGCCGTCGCCGCCTAAGCGCACACCGCAATGGATGATGCACTCGCGCCCAACGATTGTTCCTTCACGAAGGGTGACTTGAGGGTAGATATGAGTACGCTCACCTACGCGGCAGCCTTCGCCGATAAATGTTTGAGCTTCGATAACAGCACCATTGCCAATAACGGCGTTTTTCTCAACAACAGCAAAAGCGCCAATGTGAACGTTTTCGCCAATGTTAGCTGTTGGGTCTACGACGGCAGTCGGGTGGATGCCAGGCTTGCGGACCGGTTCTGGCGGCGCAAAGAGTTTGGCGGCAACCATACACGCAGCATCAGGATCGTCTACACGGATAATCGAGCAGGGCGCAGGCTTATCCCAATCGCGTGGCAACAACACAGCCGAGGCTTTAGTAGATTCTACAAGTTTAATATGCTTTGAATCTTTGCAAAAGCTTAAATCGCCTTTACGGGCTTCCTCAAGACCGCCGCAAGCAAAAAGTTCGGTATCGGCGCCTTCAAGAATTCCGCCGAGAATTACTGCAAGCTCACTTGCTTTCATTATTTTCGCCTTTCACTTGTGATGGGTCAACCCCCATTGATGTGAGAACATCTTTTGTTACGTCGGCATCTTTTTTGAAGAAAGGCGCGGCAGTTTGATCGAGAATAAAATCAAGGCCTTTCTTTTCTGCGAATTTTGCAAGGCGACGACGGATATCGTCTGTTGTTGTTTTAAGAAGACGTCCTTCAAGATCTTGAAGATCCTGGCGGCAACGCATAGCCTCACTTTGGTAACGCTGCTGAATACCAAAAAGTTTCTGCTGTATGTCACCAAGGCGCTTTTCGATATCGGCTTTTGCCTTTGCCGCCATCATAGGATTGCGGATCTGATCGGCAAGTTTCTTGCCTTCTTGCTGGAGGGTTTCTGCTTCTGCTTTAATTGCTTCAAGCTTCTTCTGATAGTCTTTGTCGGTTGCAGTTAAAAGCTCTTTGTTGGATGCGTAGTTAGGATGGTTTTTAATAAGAGCCATCATATCTACAGAGGCAATTTTTACTTCTGCACTAGCGGCAGCTGCTATCATTACTATTGCTACTGCGAGAATGCTTTTTTTCATTATCATATACTCCTGTATCTTTATTTATCCTTAATTATGCTATTTTGTATTTCGTATTAGAAATCGTAGCCAACCGTAAACGAGAATACTTCTTTTTCAGCTTCGTCAGGTTTAACGACTGGAGTTGCTAGGTCAAGACGGATTGGGAACATGGGGATATCAAGCCTGATGCCTGCACCGACAGACCATGTGAACGTGTTGGAAAATTCCATATCCCATTCGTCAGCAGCCACGGAGCCCAAGTCGGTAAAGACGGCAAAGCGAAGCATCTTAACGATTGGGATTGTGTACTCGATGTTCATGCAGGCAAGCGTCTGACCGTCCCAAGGCGCATAATCATCGGCATAGTAGACAGACGCAAGATCGTAATTGTTATATCCGTGATATTGCCAAGGCCAAAAGCCGCCGTAAACCCTGCGGGCCATGGGAGATGCGTGGCGGTATTTAATGCCGCGGATTGAACGTGGGCCGCCGAGGAAGAGCCTATCGTAAATAGGAAGTTCACCCGTAAGCGTGTCGGTCGTTTCGCCGCGCAGAGCCACCATAAGAACGTGATCAACATCGTACCCTGCAAGCTGACGCCAGACATTGAAGTAGCTACGGTGATTAAACCCAAAGCGCCAATATTCGTTGTCGCCGCCAGGAGTTAAATTGGCAAATATTCTTGTGCGATGACCGCGTGTAGGGGTTCGGAAATTGTCGCGCGTGTCTTTTGCCCAGAAGACATGGAGTGTAGGCTCAATAGCATCGCCGTATTCGCGTTCTTCTTCAAGGAAGAGGGGCCCGACTTTATTGCCGTATTGGTACGTGCCCCAATCGACATCGTCAAATTCAATGTATTCTCCGGATGCGCCAATACCAAGCCTTCCGAACGGATCCCACGTGGGCCAGAATTTAACAGGGTAGGCAATAGAGGCCATTGCGCCAGAACGGATAATATCGAATTGGTCGTACCAACGCAGGCGGCGATAAGCGTCGACCGAAAGCTCTAACATTCTATTTAAGAAGTGAGGCTCGACAAACCCAGCTTCGATGCTTTGGTAGCGCGGACCCCATGCAACATAGAGCCTTCCTTTTTGGCCTGCGCCTCGGAATAACTTAGAAGGGGCAAAAAGGTCAAAGTTGTTTTGGTTTACTTCTGCTGAAATATAAACTGAATCAACTGTCGAAGCGCCAATGCCGACCATAAACGAGCCGGTGTTTTTCTCCTCTACTTCGTAGACGAGGTTGCGGCTTTCGTTGCCCGCTGAATCTATTGGATCGTCTGTTTTTTCAAGATAGTACCTTACGCGAGAAAAGTAACCTAAGTTCTCAAGGCGTTTTTGAGAACGCTCTGCTCTGTCGGCTAACATCCTATCGCCAGGGCCGAGAGCGATTTCGCGGCGGATAACTTTGTCCTTTGTGTAGTCGTTGCCACGAATACGAACGTCGGCAATAACCACTGGGATGCCTTCGGTTATCTTAAATACGACGTTGACTGTCTTAGGGTCGGACGTAGGGATGCACTTAATATCAACGCGCGTATCAGCTAGACCTAAATCGCCAGAGCCGACAGCGATTTCAATTCGGCGCGCTGCATCATAAAGCGTTTGCTCGCCTGCAATATCGCCAGGCTGTGGAAGGGCGCTTTTTTCCCTTACGGCATTTTCTGGATAGCGCGTAAGGCCTGTTAGCTTTACAGACCCGATACGATAGCGTGTACCTTCGTTTACATTAAATACGACATCGATTTTATCGCCATCGCCTGAAGGCCTGCGCTCGGGGCCCGTCACCTTTACATCAAGATACCCGTGTTTGCGATAGATTTCAGCGATTTTGTCGCAAGCAAGAGCTTGTTGCTCGGCAGTTACGGGGCTATCAGAGAACCATCCCATAGGATTCCACCATGGAAGGTCGTTTATTGCCTCGTGGAGTTCAAGCACATCAAAGCAATCATCTTTGATTTTCTGATTGAGTGAAATGCGCTCCCAAGAGGAGAGCTTAATAGCGTGTTCGGCGCCTTCAAAGCGGTATGATGAAACTTTTTTACGAACGCCTTCTTCAATGACGAACGTAACTGTTGCATCGTTACCACCGACAACGTGCGTGCGGTACGTTACTTTAACATCGGGGTAATGTTTTTTCTCGTACGCAAGCTTTATGCGCGCAGCAGCAGCTGATAAGTCGGCATCGCCGTAGAGAAAGCCGTCTTTTAATTCGGCTTCATTGGCGATTTTAGATTCGCTTAGAGCGTCGTTTCCTTCGACCACTAATGGCGCGGCATAACGTATTTTGCGAGTGACAAAAAACGTAATTTCAACGCCTTCGGCAACGCGCTGAGCATCGGCGCTTATCGATTCGAATTCGCCTGATGATTTTAGCGCATTAACGTCGCGCGTGATAATTATGGGGTCGTATTCAGCCCCAACTTTTGTCTGGCAACGCGTAGCTACGGATGAAGTATCGCCGCCGAAGCCGTCTAATGCCTTAACGGAAACCTTAGTAACATTAGCAGCAGTCGCGCTAAAGGCAACTGCAAACAAACTAAATAACGCTATAAGTTGTTTCATATCTAGGTATTTTACCAAAATCAGCGGGTCTCTGCTAAGGAGATTAAGTTTTCGATACCCTGAGTGAAAGCATCCATATTAAGCTCCTTGACCATTTTCGTTTTTCCAATTTTTGAAAGGGTTTCAATGGCTGGAGTTTTAGATGAAAGCTTCCAAGCTTCAGCTCCACAAGCTAGAGATTCTGCCTGCGAAAGCATGAATTTAGAGTGCGACAGCCACTCAAGCGCATCTTCACGGCCGAAAATGTCGATGGCTCTATCAAGGGCGCTAGGTTCAGTTTTGCCGCGGGCGATAGAATATGCAATTTCAATTAATGTACCGATCGATACTGCGTATCCGTGAGGAAGCTTGTACCCACTCATCGACTGAAGACGCATTGCCGACCAAAGACCTAATGAAGTATCGCCTTTTTTAGATCTTATTGAATAAACTTCGCGGACAATTTTGTCGAGAGCTTCAATATCGCGTGAGCGGTAATCAACGGAAAGTTCTGTAAGCTCGCGGAAGAACGATGAATCGTGCGCAAGCGCGATACGCACAGCATCGCCTAGGCCGCCTTTCCAAACACCATCGAGAATTGTTGCGGCAAAGCCAGTATCAATAACGACGGCCGTAGGGATTGATTGAACGCGTAGAGCATCCTTTACAGTCGAAGTGTCCATTGCAGCATAATCTGTGAAGGCTGCGTCCATCATGGCCTGAGGAGTCGTTGGCATGCGTAAGACAGGAATACCGCCTCTAACTTGCGCAGCGGCGTAACCGGCAACATCGAGAACGGCACCGCCGCCAATAGCTAGAACAATGTCTTCACGTCCAATCTTGGCATTTAGCATTGCCGTAATTGTACGCATCACGCTTTGAAGATTGTCAGTTTTAACTTTTTCGCCGCCGCCGACGAGAATGGGGCTTCCTGCTAGGGCGATGCCGTGAGACTGGACGTACCGACCAATTTTTGTGCCCAAACCATCGGTATGCTGAACAACATTGTTGTCAGCAACAATCATAACCCTAGGCGAGGAGGAAGGGCGCTTCTTAGCCTTTTTAGTCAGAATCTTCGCAAGTGTTTCGGACTCTCCAAACGCATCAGATGTGAATTCAACCTTATATCCCGAGTAACTCTTTCGCATGTTTCCTCACTACACTAGTTATTTTTTCTCCACCCAACATTCGGGCGATTTCTGATACCCTCGATTCTCCTGAAACAGCTTCAGCGCAAGAGCGTGTGCGCCCGCCTGAAACTGATTTGG
>JAGBXE010000041.1 GCA_017629455.1 Kiritimatiellia bacterium | reverse complement strand
TTTCTGATTGCGTTTGCGTAAGCCTCTACGTATTCGGAGCGCTTGCAAATCTCTGTTACATGTAACAGAGATTTGCAAGCGCTCCGAATACGTAGAGGCTTACGCAAACGCAATCAGAAAAGGCGACGACAAATTTACAGAGTGCCGCGCCCTGCTTTCAGAGAACGCAGCAAGCGGAACCGTTCCGGTCCCAACTGTTATCTATGAGATCGTAAAGAACTCTTGGCAGCGTAACGGCATCGTGTCCCGTGTGCGCCGTCTGGCAGTTAAGGGCAATCTCAAAGTCTCTTTTGAGATTTCCGCAACAGGCGCAGTAGTACACACAGAGGGCGGCGACCCGATTTCTGAAGAATCCCTTATCCTTGGCGTCCTTACAATCGTGCCGCAGAGCGTTAAGAAATTCCTGAATTTAAGTGATGAAATCGTAGATATGCGCGGCGAAGAGTTTTTGCGCTATGTGTATGATGAAATCACATATCAGATCGCCAAGAAAATTCAGGCTCTTATCATTGCAGCTATTGAGGCATGCGGAACCGTTTCGACAAACGTCGGTACAACTTGCGTAGGCGTTCCGGTTGTTGCTACTGCGTCTATCGCGCTTGGTACGATCGCAAGCGCCCTGGGCCAGCTTTCCGACCAGGCAAGCAACCCCATTATCGTTATGAATAAGCAGACATGGAGCGCTTTTAAGGCTGTACAGGCTGCCGGAAACTATGGATACGATCCTTTCGAGGGCCTGGCGGTTGAGTTTGATAACTCCATCGCAGCATTCAGCGCAGCTACTTCCGGCGTAACATTCGCATATGTCGGAGACTTCGGCGAAGGCGCCCTGCTGACAACACCCAACGGCGACGATGTAACACTAAAGTATGACGAAACAACGCTCGCAACTAACGACCTGGTAAGAATCATTGGCCGTCAGATGGTAGGCGTGGGTATCGTTGGCCCGAACTGCTTTGTAAAGATCGCGAAGCCGGAAGAGTGATAAAGGTTAAAGAAAGGACACTAAACCATGAATAACACGCCAAAAATACTTATAGCCGTTCCATGCATGGACCAGGTTGCCGCACAATTTGCGCAGGCCCTGGCCATGCTTGAGAAGCAAGGCAAATGCCTTGTATCTTTTGTAATTGGAAGCTTGATATATAACAGCCGTAACGATCTTGCAAAACAAGCGTTGAAGCTTGAATGCGATTTTATTCTATGGCTTGATTCTGACATGGTTTTCCCGCCGGAAACGCTTACATACTTACTTAAAGAGATGGAAGAGACCGGCGCGGACTTTATCAGCGGGCTTTATTTCCGGCGCTGCGCGCCGTATAGCCCCGTAGCTTTTGAAACATTGGAAATAAACGGCGAAAAAGCAAATTGGAGCGACTACAAGGGCGAGCTTTCGGGCTTGCATGAAGTCGCGGGCGTGGGATTTGGTTGTGTTCTTATGAAAACCGAAATGCTTCTCGAAATGGCTGCAGAATACGGCGACTTTTTCGGGCCGATTGCTAAAGTCGGCGAAGACCTGGCCTTTTGCTGGCGTGCGCGTCAGC
>JAGBXE010000007.1 GCA_017629455.1 Kiritimatiellia bacterium | reverse complement strand
GCCTCTTTGATGATTTTACTCCAAGCATGTGGCCTCCGACATCTACAATTGGCTCTATTCCGACGATAAACTCTCGATTGCAAGAAATCGGTATTCGTGCTTCTGTTATTCCTATGAGCGGATATCCTGCCTTTGAGCTTTTTTATTCTACCGGTATTGCTGTAGGCGGTAATTGGATTGGCGGGGGCGCAGTGTTTGGTAGCGGGAAGAATCAGAAAGGCAATGTTCGTGAGCGTCAGTTTAACACTGCTAAGTCAAGGAAGCAGATTGTAGAGCGCGCATTGCGAACTGCTGACTCGACGAAACGCTATGGATTACTTCATCAAACGCTTTGTGATGAGCCCAACCTTTCGCGGCAGAATACTGCATTTGAGGTTGATACGCATCCCGAGAATGTTGCGGCTTACCGCAAATATCTGCAAGCTAAATATAAGACACTAGCTGAGTATAATCGCCGCCATGAGACGGCACATAATTCCTTTGACGATCTAAGTTTCACATTGCAAGCTGATGCGCGCAAAAGTGGTAAGTTTGCTGAGTTTATTGAATGGCGCAATTTCAATGTCGATCGTTGGTGTGAGGCAATACGTCTTGTCTCGGATAATGCCTATAAGATGGATCCTAAAGTTCCTTTTTCAATGTGCAATTCGTTTGGGCAATCTGCGCTTTCAGGCAACGACTACTATAAATTGCTTACCAGGGCTGGGCTTGATTTTTCTTGCGAGTACACCTCGATGGTATATTTTGAACAGAATCCCAATTTCAATTTCGACGAGTTTTATCGCTCGTTCCGGCCTGACATGCGCGTGTGGGGCTGGACTGGGTATTTCTATACTCCAGCACGCGCACGGTTTATGCCTTGGTGGTTTGCTGCTCACCGTTATGGCGGCTTTGCTTGGTACTCGGCTGTCGCCTGGGGTTATAATATTGCCGATCCCACAACATTTGCGCTCACAGTCGATGGGAAGGAGCTTAAACAGTCATTAGAAGATTCGCGCCTTTTAGATGGGCTTGGTAAGGTGCTTACCTGCTGGCAGTGGGCGCCGCACGATACTGCTATTTATTATTCGCACGATTCGCTTCTGCTAGCGACCATACTTGGCAAGGAGACTAAGAACACTGAAATCAACGCAACTGGTCCCCTGCACGATTTGATGTATTCGCGCCAAGGGGCGCAGTATACTGTGGAGGAGCTTCTTTATCAGTATGATTTTGTGGCACCTGAGCAGGTAGTAGAGTCTAATCGCCTTTCTATCGTCAAGGCATTGTTGATGCCGCGCGTTATTGCAATGAGCGATCAGGAAGTTGCAAAGGTAAAAGCTTATCTTTCTTCTGGTGGGAAGGTGCTTTGCGATGTGCTTCCGGGCGATTACGACGAGCTTGGTGTGAAGCGAGCGGCAAATCCGTTTGCAGAGGTTTCCGGCATAACAGTTTTGGGCAAAAACTTCAACAATACCGATAGTGAATTGCGGGCAAAAGTTCTGAAATTTCTTCAGTGCTGTTCTGCGGCGAGAGCATTAAATTCATCAACGGCGCTTGATAACTTTGGACGCGAGGCGATGCATTATGTTTCCGGAGACGCTCATCTCTATACAATCCTGCGAATGCTAGGGCGCTCGGAAGATAAGAATGAAGATGAATTTATTTTTGCAGAAAAGGGTCACCTTTACGATGTTCGCGCTTCTAAGTATCTAGGATTTACAGATCGAGTAAAGGCGAAAGTGCCCTTGCACGAAGCCTCGGTCTTTGCGCTTCTTCAGCAAAAGATAGAATCGATAGCTCTTGATGCTCCTAAGCAAATTTCGCGCGGGTCTAACTTTTTGGCAAAGCTAAAAGTGGAGTTCGATTCTCTCGATGTGCGAGGAAATATTCCTAACTATACTTTGCATGTT
>JAGBXE010000040.1 GCA_017629455.1 Kiritimatiellia bacterium | reverse complement strand
GCTTTCCGCAGGGAGCTGGTGCGCACAACGGCATCCAACAGTAGGATTATCGTTGGAATTTTAGATGACGATATGCTTATGCGTGGGCGTTACATAGGCGGAGTTAAGATTTATGGCACTATCAACGAGGCAAAGTCTGTCATATGCGCAACAAACGCCGATGCCGTAGTTATCGCCTGTGAGGTTTCCGAATCGTGGCTCAATGTCGTAAAGCAGATCCTTGAGCCGACTGGTGTTAAGGTTACGCGCTTTACATTTTCGGAAACAGCGCTTTAAGAGATTTAGCAGATTAATTTATAAAAGTAAGTAAAGAAAGGAAACGTAAATGAACGATGGTAAGCTTAATGCAGGGAAGATGACTAACTTCCGTTGGGTAATATGCTCTTTATTGTTTTTTGCTACCACAGTAAATTACCTTGACAGGCAAGTTTTGTCGCTTACGTATAAAGACTTTATTGCCCCTGTCTTTGGTTGGTCCGACAACGACTACGGCACGATCACGGCAGTATTCTCCATCATTTATGCTCTTTGCAATCTTTTTGCCGGCAAGTTTATCGATAGGCTCGGAACGAAGAAGGGCTATCTTTGGGCTATCTTTATCTGGTCGTTAGGCGCATGCCTTCATGCAGGTTGCGGCGTAGGCGACTCGATGCTTAAGGCAGTTGGCTTCCTTGGAATGATGGGTATTACGACGTCGGTGTGGCTGTTCCTCGTTTGCCGCGCAGTGCTAGCGCTTGGCGAAGCGGGCAACTTCCCTGCGGCTATCAAGGTGACGGCTGAATATTTCCCGAAGAAAGATCGCGCTTTTGCCACATCGATTTTCAATGCTGGCTCTTCTGTCGGTGCGCTCGCGGCTCCTCTTTCTATTCCCCTTATCGCAAAGTACTGCGGCTGGGAAATGTCGTTTATCATTATCGGTGCGCTCGGCTTTGTGTGGATGGGCTTTTGGATGTGGCTTTATAAAAAGCCCGAACAAAATCCCCATGTAAACGCCGCCGAACTTTCTTACATCACAGCAGGCGATGATGAGCCAAAGGTTGCAGTTGCCGCTGAGACGGCTACGGAGCCGCGCATCAGCTATCTTAAGGCTTTTTCTCTGCGTCAGACGTGGGCGCTCGTTCTTGGCCGATTCCTTACCGATGGTGTGTGGTGGTTCTTCCTTTTCTGGACGCCAGGTTATCTTTCCGATCAGTTCGGTTACAAGAGCTCATCTGGAATGGGTATGGCGCTTATCTTTACCCTCTACGCCATCGTTACATTCGTTTCGATTTACCTTTGCAAGATTCCGACATACATGGTCGATAAGCGCGGCATGAATGCGTACGAAGGGCGCATGGTTGCAATGTTTATCTTTGCATGCTTCCCACTGCTTGCACTTGGCGCTCAGCCTCTCGGCGCGTATTCGGCATGGTGGCCGGCGATCTTGATTGGCCTTGCTTGTGCCGGGCATCAGGCTTGGAGTGCAAACGTTTATTCCGTCGTTGGTGATATGTTCCCGAAGTCGACGATCGGTACGCTTACGGGTATTGCCCAGTTTGCCGCTGGCTGCGGAAGCTTCCTTGTCAATAAGATTGCAGGCGCGCTTTTCACATATGCGGCAGGCACTACGATTGTCGATGGCAAGGAAGTTGAAATGACAAAGACGCTTCTTGAGTCGGGCGCTCAGTTTGCGCGTCCTGCAATGGAGTTTCTCGGTTATACCGGCAAGCCTGCCGGCTATTGCATTGTCTTTGGATATTGCGCGGTAGCGTACATCGTTGGGTGGACGTGCATGAAGACGCTTGTGCCGCGCTACAAGAAAGTGGAACTATAAATGGCATTGAATGTTCTTTCGCTCGTCGGCCGGCCGAATACCGGCAAAAGCGCGCTTTTCAACAGAATAGCGAAGAAGCGTGTCGCTATTGTATTCGATCAGCCCGGTGTCACGCGCGATCGCGTGACACGCGAGGTTGAATTGCACGGCCGGCACGTAATGCTCGTTGATACGGGCGGCATTGCGTTCGACCGCGGTGTCACGGGCGATCCGCTCGACAGTGAAACGCGCGCACAGGCGGCGCTTGCTGTCGAAGATTCTTCTGTTTGCGTTGTCGTCGTTGATGCACGTGTGGGGATTACTCCGCTCGACGAAGAGGTCATCGATCGTGTTCGCTCATCAGGCATACCTTGCATGATCGCCGCGAATAAATGCGACTCTGCTAGCGATGATTGGCGCACGGCTGAATTTGAGCGCTTCGGGCTTCCCGTTTTCGCGACGAGCGCCGAGCATGGAAGGGGCGTTGAGGCTTTAATTACAGCGGCCATTTCCCACCTTCCTCCGGCAGAGGAGAATGAAACAGCACGTAAGCCATTGCGCGTTGCTGTAGTGGGAAGGCCCAACGCAGGAAAAAGCTCGTACATCAATAGGCTTTTAAATGCGCCGCGTGTAATTGTTTCCGAGGTTGCGGGCACAACACGCGATGCTGTTGAAGTTCCATTTACAATTGGCTCTGGTCCAGAAGCGCGTCATTACATGCTTGTCGATACGGCTGGCATGAAGCCGCATACAAGAATGTCTAAAACGAGCGTCGACACATTTTCGCTTTTCCGGTCTGAAAAGGCGATAGAAGAGGCCGATGTCGTTGTGTTGCTTTTAGATCCCGTGATGGGTCCTACGATGCAGGATAAGCGTATCGCAGGGCGCATACTCGACGCGCATCGTGCGTGCGTCATAATGATGAACAAATGGGATCTCGCGGGCGAAGCCGGGTTGGCCGATGAGCGCAAGGCCGCCGAGGCTGTTCGCAAGATGATGCCGTTTCTTTCGTTTGCGCCGATAGTTTTCTGTTCGAACAAGTCGGGCTACAATATTAGGCGAACGATTGATGCAATTGATAAGGCGGCGGCAAGCGCTTCCATTCGATTGCCGACTGGTATTCTTAACCGTGCCATTGAAACTGCTGCAAAGAAGACGCGTGCACCTATGGTGCGCGGACGCAGGCTTAAAGTCTATTACGGCTTACAGGTTGCGACAAATCCTCAGACGATCCGTCTTTTTGTCAACGACCCATCGTTGGCAACGCCTGCTTATTTATCGTTCGTTGAGAAGAATATCCGCGCGAGGTTCGGTCTTGAGGGGGCGCCGCTGCGCATCTTCCTTAAGGCCCGTTCGCGCCCGGGTGCTTCTGGAGCGCCGAAAGAGCCATGAAGCCGATAGTCGTTATTCCAACGTACAATGAAAAGGACAATGCGGCCGATATGGCCGCAGCAGTTCTTTCGTACTTGCCTCAAGAAGGTGAGGTCTTATTTGTCGACGATAATTCTCCCGACGGAACCGGGGAGGTAATCGATAGTCTAGCGAAAGAAAACCCGCGCATTCATTGTCTGCATCGTAAAACCAAGGAAGGGCTTGGGCGAGCGTATGTAGCTGGTTTTAAAGAAGCTATCAGTCTAGGCGCAGATCGTATTATTGAGAT
>JAGBXE010000039.1 GCA_017629455.1 Kiritimatiellia bacterium | reverse complement strand
CTCTGACCATATTGTTAATGTGACAGGCCCGTGGAGCGATGAAGAGCTTTATGAAAAGCACGTTACAGAAGTTTACTCGTCAATGCTGCTTAAAGAAAAGTTTTCGGGTAAAACGCGTTTTTCCTGTACGATGAGCTTCGATCATCTGATGGCTCCTTTGATGGTTATTGCCCCTGATGTCGGAATGTCTCAAGACGGAAAGCATCCTGAATTTCGCCGTCACCATGAGATAGTCCTTTATAATGAGGGCATAAATGTTTGGCGTTACACGTGGGATGGAAAGAAAACAGATTGGGTCCTTGCGGCATTTTTACGCTCTCCATTTGAGGCGAAGCGCCGCTATGAGCTTTCTGTAACGGTTGAAAATTATAAACGAACACGCCGCATGACAATAGAATGTGACGGGCGCGTTTTCGGTTTTTCGGACGATACGCTTGAGCTAGATAATTACGTCGGGATTACCGGCTGTGAAGGGCGCAACAGGTTTTACGATTTTACAATAGAATCAGGTCTTCCGGCTCATGATGACGCCTCTGATGGGGAGCACTGATTTTAAGCTATTTGGTATAATATCCAGATAATGAAGTGTGAAATTTGCAATAAATCCGAAGCCGAAACAGCCATTATCCGTGGTGAGGGCGAATCGGCCGAAGAGCTGTATGTGTGTAAGGCTTGTGCCAAGGCCGAAAGGCAGCGTAGGCAGAATAAAAGCCTTCGTACTCGTAAGGTGACGGGGCTTCCTCCTGGCGTTTCCATGTCGATTACCGAAATCTCACGTGATGGTGCCGATATGGAGCCGCCGCCGTTTTTAGGTGCTATCGTGAACGCATTTCACGATATGGTCTCCGATATGGAGAAAGCTAGGTCGGAAGCAGAGAAAGAGGCTAAACGAAAAAGTAGCGTTAAGATGACCGTTTATCCGGCTTCGCAAATAGCGCAAGATTTTCGTCTTCGTGGGCACATACATTTGGAAGCTTTACATCTCATTGGCGAGCTTGATGCCGTGCGCCGTGCGATACGTGCTTTAGGTGGCGAGTTAGTCGGTATCGATGTCGATGGGGTGCATGACGCTGGGCATATTTATACGTTCAAATATTCTTGTTCTCCCGATTGCGCCGATCGCGTAGTTGCCGATCTTTTAGAAAGTGAGCGCTCGGCAAGGGTAAGGCTTTTTGAAGAGCTTCCTAGAGTGTTTGGCGATTGTTTGTGTCGCGCACTTGCGATTATGAAGAATTGCCGTCTATTAAGCCCGGGCGAACTCTTCGATCTTCTTTCGCCGATGTGTCTTGCCGCAAAAGAAGATATGCTTGATGGGATAGCGTTTTCCGAGATAAAAGCGCTTATCCGCGATATTGATCTTTCAAGTTTTGAGGACAAACTCGATCAGGAGGCACGCGATGAAGCCGATGCGGCTCGTGCTGATGAGATAAACCGCAAATTTGAAGAGGTTATTTTGAACGAGCGTGCGGAAGGTAGGTTCCTGTGAGTCAGAAATATACGAAAAATGCGACGGATGCACTTAATGCTGCATCTAGTTGTGCCCGTCAGCTTGGGCATGATCATATTGGTGCAGAGCATATTCTCCTTTCTCTTCTTGCAATTCCGTCATGTCAGGCAGTTAAACGTCTTGAGTCGTTGGGGCTTTCGGCGAGCGATCTTTCTGAATCGATGAAGACGATGATTGAAGGCGAGCGCGGCGGAGTTATGCAGCGTGGGCCTTTGCCGATTACCGCTCGGTTAAAGAAGGTGCTTGATATGGCCCATTTGGATGCCGGTGAAGATAATCCAGTCGGCACTTCGCATCTGGTCCTAGCCATGTTGCGCGAAGGTGAGAATGCCGCTGCGCAGCTTCTTTTTAATGCCGGCGTTACGGCCGATACGTTTGTAGCTGCCGGCTCTGCCGCTAAAGACGTTTCAGAGCCGCACGCAGGCGAGGGTGCCGATTCTGACGATGAAATTGAAAGTGCCGATGAAAGGCCGAGCGAAGGCGCTCGCGGCCAGCGTTCGGCAAATGGCAAGCAGCAGAAATCTCCTACGCTTAACGCATATGGCAGAGATCTTACTGAATTGGCAAGGCTCGGTAAACTCGATCCTGTAATCGGGCGCACGAAAGAATTAAAAAGGCTTGTTCAGATACTTTCGCGCCGCACCAAAAATAACGCCGTTCTTGTTGGTGAAGCAGGTGTAGGTAAAACGGCTGTAGTCGAAGGTCTTGCGCAGGCGATACATCGCGGCGAAGTTCCCGAGAAGATGCAAGCAAAGCGCGTTATAGCATTAGATATGGCGCGTGTTGTTGCGGGCACTCAGTATCGCGGTCAGTTTGAGGAGCGCCTTAAACGTATTGTTGATGAAACGAAAACGTGTGGCAATGTAATACTTTTCCTCGACGAAATTCACACGATGGTTGGTGCAGGCGGGGCAGAAGGGGCGATGGATGCTGCCAATATATTAAAGCCTGCTCTTGCCCGCGGTGAGCTTCAATGTGTAGGAGCTACTACGCTTAAAGAATACCATAAGTCTATTGAGAAAGATGCCGCGCTTGAGCGTCGCTTCCAGCAGGTTTTAGTCGATGAGCCGTCGGTCGCAGAGGCTGTCGAAATTATATCTGGTATTGCTCCAAAGTATGCTGAATTTCATTCGGCTCAATTTTCGCAGGCGGCTTTGACAGCAGCAGTAGAGCTTACAGCGCGCTATTTGCCAGCACGTCAATTGCCCGATAAGGCCATTGACGCTATTGATGAGACTGGCGCAAGGCTTAGAGCTGCCGCCAGTCAGCGTCCAAAATCGTTGACCGCGATGCAAGAGAAGATCGACTCTCTGCGCGGCGAAAAAGACCTTGCTGTTTCTAGCGGCGATTTTGACGCGGCAGCAAATTTCCGCGAAGAGATACGTAAAGTATCGGCAGAGCTGCACGATGCGCTTGATAAATGGCGCAAGACGCATTCCGAAGAGATTATCGAAGTCACCGAAGATGATGTTGCCGAAACAGTCTCTTCAATGAGCGGCGTTCCTGTCGAAAAGATGAACGCAACAACGGCCGAAAAGCTTCTTGGCATGGAGAAGGCTCTTGGCGAGGTTGTTGTTGGCCAGGAAGGTGCAGTTAATGCCATTGCGCGTGCGCTCAGGCGTTCCCGTGCGCTTATGGCCGATCCTAAGCGTCCAATAGGAAGTTTCCTTTTCTTGGGGCCTACGGGCGTTGGCAAGACGCACTTAGCTAAGATGTTGGCCGACAAGGTATACGGCGATGACAAGGCGTTAATCACGCTTGACATGTCGGAATTTCAGGAAAAATATTCTTCCTCGCGCCTTGTGGGGGCTCCTCCAGGATACGTTGGATATGATGAAGGCGGTCAATTGACCGAGAAGGTAAGGCGCAGGCCTTATTCAGTTATCCTTTTCGACGAGTTTGAAAAGGCCAATGGCGATGTCTGCAATATGCTCCTTCAGATATTAGATGAAGGTCGTTTAACAGATGGTCAAGGCCGTATTATCGATTTCCGCAATACTATCGTCATTTGCACTGCGAATCTTGGCTTTGATTTTGCTAAAGAAGGTCACTCGCTTG
>JAGBXE010000038.1 GCA_017629455.1 Kiritimatiellia bacterium | reverse complement strand
GAAAGTGCGCCTTGAGAAACTAGCTCTGTATAAGCTTTTACCGCCTCTTCGCGGCGGCCAGAATTATAATCAAAATCAGCTATAAGTAGCCGAGCCTCGCGAGACTCATCAAGCGGCAAACCAGCAGCTACTGCCGAACGGAGAAATTGAACGCCCTGCTCCTCGTGACCAGCGCGCATAGCCGCTATCCCGCGCCAATATCCAGCAAGCGACAGGCGTTCGCCAGATAATTTGCCGCTAGCAAGCGCCTCGGCGAGCGTCAACTCTGCCGCCGCCCACTTCTCGCGCCTAAGCTGCCCCATTGCGCGCCTGTAAAGCGCATCTGCCGCGACATCAGTTTTAGGGAAATCGCGTGCAACAGTAGCGTATGTTTCGTCGGCTAAATCATCTTGGCCTGCTTTTTCATATGCCCAGCCAAGCCTAAGGCGATCGGACGCGCCGCTACCCTTATCTACGAGCGATACGGCACGCTTTGCTGATGCTATTGCAGCGCCTAGTCCATTCGTTTTTGAAATAGCTGAATCAAACTCGGCGCGAGCTAGGAGAAGATCCATTTGGCGCCTATTTGCCCCTTGCGGAAACGAATCAAGATAAAGCCTAGCTGCCGCAACAGACGCCTCGCGCTCACCAACCTTACTTGAAGAAATGGCCTTAACGTAAAGAAGCGTTTCATCGGAATCGTTAGTGCAAAGCGTAAGCGCGGCGGCATAGCGCCCAGCAAGCATCTCGCTTAAAGCACGCATCTTGCGAACGGAAGGTAGACGCTGATCGGAGGGATATTTCTGCTCGTAACGCTTAAGTAAAGTAGCACATTCATCGTAGCGGCCATCGGCATAGCAATACGTCGAAGCAGTATAAAGAGCTTCCTTTGCATATGTAACATCAGAGCCGAAGACTAATTCCATCAATTCCTGCACAGCCTTTCGGCGAAGCGCCTCATCTTTGCTTTCGCGTAAACTGCGAGCGTATTTCAGGCGAGAATACGACGCTAAGCGCCCTTTTGGATCGAGCTTTAACGCCTTTGCGTAAAGAGAGGATTCGCCAGTTACATCGGCTAGGCGCACTAAGGCTTCCGCCCTAATTCCATTTTGGACACCATCTCTATCGAGAAGGCGAAGCTCTGCCTTGCGCTCAGATTCGCTACCACACATCGCCCGCATAAGGCGCACAGCATCGGCCTCTTTGTGGTCGGGAAACTTAGCTAAAAACTCGCCTGCTTCAGCGCGTGCTGCGGCATTATCGCCTACTGCATGCGCACTGGAGGAAAGCCTGTAAGCAAGGCTAGCAGCATCAATCGACTTTTCGCCGCGCAATGCCAAATATTCTGCACGCGCAGCGGCATATTCGCCCCTGTTGAAAAGACGGTCCGCCATCGCCATCCTGTCGGACGGCGCAACCGTTAGCGCAGTAGCTAGCAATGTTGACGCAAAAGGCGTCACGGATTCTCCCCTTGTGAGCTTTCAGTAGCTAGCGAAAAATTCCACACATCGCCAGCGCGGCAAGCATCGATCGTACGCACGAGATCGTCGTATTTAGTCTCCTTATCGGCGCGAATAATTACCGGTTGGCCTGGATAGAACTTTGAGACCTTGCTTAAGCGCGTCTGAAGTTCAACTAATGAAAGCGTTACACCGTTAACTCTGACGGAACCGTCTTTAGCAAGGTTTACGATAATTTCGCCGGGAAGCCTTTGGGGAGTATCGGCCGTTTGCGCCTCGGGCAACTGAATTGAAATTTCGCTTTCCCACTGCGAGAAAACACTGACAGTTACGAAAAAGCACAGCAAAAGAAATATAACGTCAAGCATTGACGTTAGCGCCAACGACGGCTCACGAGAACGGCGTTCGGGCATGAACGTCATTAGCGCGCCCCCCCGGAGATTTGTTCAACCGCCTCTTCTAATTCCGTAACGCGGCGTACGGCTCTGCGGCGGAAAATTGCATGCAAGGCAAGCGATGGAATGGCAACGACCAAACCAAAAATTGTAGTAACTATTGCTTGAGAAACGCCTTGTGCTAGAACAACGGGCTTCGCGCCTGCAGAAACATCGGCGGCAATGCCGCCAAAAGCCTGGAACATACCAAGAACCGTTCCTAAAAGCCCTACGAGCGGAGCGATAGCCGCAATATCGGCAAACCAATCAACAGCAGCAAAAACGCGCTCTGCTACGCGGCGCCCTTCTGCCTGCCTATCGCGCGCAGCAGAAATGCGCTTTAAGGCCCCAGGCAAAAAGAGCCACCTCGACTGCGTAAGCCACAAGTAAATTAAAAGCGTTAACGCAAATACCGACAATGCCGCTAGCACCCACATAAGAGGGCCGCCGTAGTTCCACGCTTGCTCAAATGTAATATTATTCATTCTTTTCTCCCTCCACTTTCATCCATCATGCCGTAAGATGAACTTCGGCATAATCTTTCAATTGCATATTATATCATTGTTTATGCTGAAATGCTTAATGAAAACGCGCATCTAGAACATGTTTTATTGGCGGGAGCGGCGGGCAATGAGAGCGCCAAGAATGTACTTGCCTACCGTTTCTCCAGCGTGTCCAAGATTGAAAAAGTTTTCGTCAAAAAGCTTCTTAATGCGCTCAGCAAACTCTGCCGGCTCTAAAAGCATTTTAGAAACAACGTTTGCTGCCTGCGGCAATGAGCCATCCTTAAGGTCAACTAAGGCTTCAGGCGAAACAGATACACCTACTTGATCGCGGAATGAAATATCGGTAGGCTTAATACCAAGCTTCTCCCACTCTGGATTTATCACCTTCATCGGCGTATTTACAAAAAGCGTCGGGCGAAGCGTCTTATAGGCAAATTCATAAGCAATACCCGACCAATCTGTAACTAATACATCCGATTGATCCATTGTAGAGGGCTTACTAAAATCATCTTCTATCTCTATCTTAACGCCATGCGCAACGCCAAGAGACCCTAACGCAGAATTAGTGTAGCGCTCGCGAGTCGCCTGCCACCTAGCAGGATTGCGCCTAACATACTGCGGATGCGGACGAAGAACAATCGTTAGCCCGTCTTGAAGGCGCGAAAAAAGAGCTTTATTTTCTATTATCCGCCCAAGTGAAGAAACGAGATTTTCTAGGCACAAGTCGAAGATATTATCTTTTTGATGGGAATTTGCAACCATTATCCTAACACCCTCGTGCGCTAAAGGCGAATCTTCGCGCTTTAAGGTATCAAGTAGCGCATACCCTGCTTCAACAAGACGCTTAGGCTTAAGAGCATAATGTTTTTCAGTCGCTAAATGTTCAGCAACTTGAAACGGCCCATTGCACATAATCGTGTCGAAATTATCAAACGCCCCTTTGCGGTAACACATATGAACCGACGTAGGCCCATGATCGATGTAAACGTACTCGACATCTTTTTTTACGTAGCTACGCTTAATGTGATACGTGCCAAGATCGGGGGTGGTCATTACCACCATGTCGGCATCCATTTTCATCATAAGCGGGATTATACGTGTTTTCCCAATAAAATAGGCGCGTATGCGCGGATTATCTGCCGCGCGAGCAAATATGCCGTCCTTCGGATCGTTTGTGACATAATGTATCGTCACATTCGTCTTTTCTAAGAGCCACTCGACAGTACTTTGGAAATATTTCCAGTATCCGCCCCCTTCGGAATAAAATACGAGATGCTTATTTGCCACCTTAAAAAAGCGTTTATAGTCGGCCTTCTCGCGCCTGCGGTCTTCGGGCGTAACGGTAGATAATTTCTTTATATCATCCTCAAATTTTTTAAGCTCAGCCTGCGAACGGCGAAGAGCAGGATAATCAACGTATTTTGCAGGGGGAATACAAATATTTTCGGCCCACTGCACGAGAATCGACATCAAGTTACTGGCCG
>JAGBXE010000037.1 GCA_017629455.1 Kiritimatiellia bacterium | reverse complement strand
TGCCAGGTTGTCATCACGGCTCACAATCACCGCTACCGTTACGATGCGCCTAATGCCGATCATAAATGGGGCCATATCGTTGGCGGCGGCCCAGAGCTCGGGTTTAAGACTCTCAACTGGAAGACTGGCGAGAAAGTTGTCGACGACGGTAAGTTCCCGACCGTCATTGAGGGGCGTGTCGAGGGTGGTCGTCTTCGCGTTTTAGTGCATGACGTCTTTAAGAAGCGTCTTGCAGGCGATTTTACTTACCCGCCGCGTGCAAATGTTTAAGTTTAAACAGTAATGAAAGGTATTCAAATGAACGAACAGGAGTTAATTGAGTGCAAGGAACTTGCAAAGAAAATCCGCAAGCATACGCTTCGGATGGTCTGCGCAGGAAAGAGCGGTCATATTGGTTCGATGCTTTCGGCGGCCGACATATATCCGGTTCTTTACAAGAAGTTTCTAAAGGTCGATCCTAAAAATCCCAAATGGGATGATCGCGACAGATTCCTTCTTTCCAAGGGGCATGGCGGCGCGGCGTTATTAGCATGTCTAGCTGAATGCGGTTTCTTCCCGATGGAATGGCTCGATCGTTATTATTGTGACGACGGGAAGCTTTCGGGGCATATTTCGCACCACATTCCCGGTGTCGAGTTTTCAACAGGTTCGCTCGGGCATGGGCTTCCTGTCGCTTGCGGAATGGCTATGGCCGCCAAGCGCGACGGTAAGAAGCATCGCATCGTCGTGATGAGCTCTGATGGCGACTTAAATGAAGGCTCTTCGTGGGAGTCGATAATGCTTGCTGGCCAGCATCATTACGACAATCTTACAATGCTTGTCGACTACAACCGTTTGCAGGCCCTTGGCAATTCAAAGGACATTATCGATCTTGAACCGCTCGGGCCTAAGCTCGAAATGTTTGGTTGGAAGGCGATTGAAGCAGATGGCCACGATCCGCAGGCGATAGCTGCCGCGCTTGAGCAAATTCCTCTTGAAACAGGTAAACCCTCGGCAATTATCTTCCGCACGGTCAAGGGTCAGGGCGTTTCCTTTATGGAGAACGATTATAAATGGCATTACGGCGGGTTAACTGAAGAACTTCGTGATAAGGCTCTTGCAGAAGTGGAGGCAATGTAACATGAGAAAGATATTTAATAAGGAACTTCTTAAAATCGCCGAAGAGCGCAAGAATGTTTATATGATTCTTGCCGACATTGGCTACGGCGAAATTGAACCGTTTGCAAACGCGTTTCCCGATCGCTTCATTAACTGTGGTGTTGCAGAGCAGGAAATGACGGGCGTTGCTTGCGGCGTAGCTATGGAAGGAAATACGGCTATAACTTATTCACTTGCCAACTTCCCGACGCTTCGCTGCCTTGAACAGATTCGTAATGACGTCTGCTACCATGATGCCGATGTTAAGATTGTAATTATCGGCGGTGGCGTCGCATACGGTGAATTGGGCATGAGCCATCATTCCACCGAAGATATCGCCATTATGCGCGCTCTTCCGAATATGGTTGTGCTCGTTCCTTCCGACGGTGCTGAAACGCGTGCTGCTACTCGCGCGATGATGGATTATAAAGGGCCTGTCTATTTCCGCTGCGGTTATAAGAACGAGCCCGATCTTCACGACGGTAAGGATGTTGTCGATTTCCGTATCGGCGGTTCGTCGATGATTCGCGACGGCAAAGACGCAACTGTCTTTTTTGCAGGCACCATCGGTGTTGACGCCAAGAAGGCGGTCGAAGAACTCGAGCGCGAGAAGGGCATTTCTTGCCGTCTCGTTTCGCTTTATTCCATAAAGCCGATTGATCGCGAAGCAATCGTAAAGGCGGCTAAAGAAACCGGCGCGATTATTACTGTTGAAGAACATAATTTATCCGGCGGTATGGGTTCTGCCGTCGCCGAAGTATTGGCCGACGCAGGTGTCAGCTGCAAGTTTAAGCGCCTTGGCCTTCCAGATACGTACGTTACGAAGATTGGTTCGCAACGTTGGCTCTGCGAAGAGTACGGCATCGGGCCTACGGGCATTAAGGCGGCAGTTCTTGATGCGCTAAAGTAAAACTAAATCAACAACATTGTAAGGCGGCTTTATGTTTGCGTCAATCGTTAATTCACCAATAGATATCGCAATCATAGTCGCCTTCCTTGTGGTTGTAATTGGCATCGGCATCGCGGGGATGCGTAAATCTTCCGCGAATGCCGAGTCGTTTTTTCTCTCAGGCCGTAATATGCCATGGTGGCTTTTGGGTGTATCGATGGTCGCTTGCACATTTTCGTGCGATACTCCCAATCTTATCACCGATATTGTTCGTAATCATGGCGTTAGCGGAAACTGGGTGTGGTGGGCGTTTCTAGTAACAGGGATGCTTACTGCATTTGTGTATGCTAAGTTGTGGCGGCGCAGCGGTTTAAATACTGATCTAGGGTTTTACGAGCTTCGCTATTCAGGTAGGCCGGCGCGTTTTATCCGAGGTTTTAGGGCGCTTTACCTTGGAGTCTTTTTTAATGCCGTTTTGATGGGTTCTTCATCGATTGCAGCCGTTAAAATTGGCGCAATATTTTTTGGCCTTACGCCATTGCAATCGCTGGTTATCGCAATGGCGGTCGTTGGGCTATATGCTGCTCTCGGTGGGCTTACAGGTTCTCTTTGGGCCGATTTCTTTCAATACGTAGTCGCCATGATTGGAGCCGTAGCAGTAGCGTGGTTTGCTATTGATGCAGTAGGCGCATCAGGCCACGGGGGTACAATTCGCGACCTTTTTTCTAATCCGGCAGTAAGTTCTCGCCTTTCTCTTATTCCTCAAACTGCTGGTGCGGGATGGCGTTCAACCCTAATGACTGTGATGGTGCTTCCTCTTGCCGTCCAATGGTGGGCTACGTGGTATCCTGGCGCAGAGCCTGGCGGAGGTGGATTTGTAGCTCAGCGAATGCTTGCGGCTAAATCTGAGCGTCATGCTGCCGGCGCTACGCTTTTTTTCAACTTTCTCCACTATGCCATTCGTACGTGGCCGTGGCTTGTTGTTGCTCTCGCCTCTTTGGTCGTTTTCCCCGATTTGGAGTCTATGCGCCAGGCGTTTCCAGCTGTTACAGAGCAGTATCTTAAAGACGACCTTGCGTACCCGGCGATGGTTTCTTTAATACCGCAAGGTTGGCTCGGGCTAGTTGTAGCTTCGCTTTTAGCTGCCTATATGTCGACTATTGCAACACAGTTAAATTGGGGTGCTTCTTATTTTGTTGAAGACTTTTTTATTCCATTTGTAAGGCCTAATTCATCTGCGAAAGAGCAAGTTCTTGTAGCGCGCCTTACAATGTTTGTCCTTGCAGTTCTCGGTATAATCGTTACATTAATGCTTGAGCATTCGAAAGGCGTTTTTGATTTGATGCTCCAGATTGGCGCAGGAACTGGCTTATTGTATTTGCTCAGGTGGTTTTGGAACAGAATTAACGCTTGGAGCGAAGTTAGCGCAATGGTTGTTTCTTTTGCTGTTGCATGCTTCTTCCAATGGGGCGCAAAACCTCTTGGTCTTCAGTTGTACCTAACTTCCGGTTGGCGAGTAGAATGGCTTGATTATAGCGCATGGAAACTTATAATTGGTATTTTTGTAACAACTTTCTCTTGGTTAGCAGTAACATTCTTAACTTCGCCCGAGTCTCCTAAGAAGCTTGCCGAGTTTAACGCAAAGATACATGGCTCTACATTAGGCGATGTTCGCCACGGTCTTTTACTTGCAGTTTTAGGCATTTTAGCAGTATGGAGTTGTCTTTTTGGCTTTGGTTGGCTTATTTACGCATACGGCGGGAAAAGTGAATTTCTCTTGCGTGGTATACTTGCTATTTCCATAGCAGTATTTTCCACTGCAGTCCTTATAGTGCTAGTAGGGCGAAAGGCTCGCCGATGAAATTTAAACGAACATTTAATCGCTCTAGAGCCTCTTGCATATTGCGGAGAAAAAATGCTATAATGCCGCTGAATGTTCAAAAGACGGCAAGAAATCTTGTTGAATTTTGATTTATGTACTTGGATGATGGGGCGGGTGCTTTTGAGTTCAGGTGCTGAAAACAAAGAAGGAAGAATCAGATGGAAATCTATGTTGGTAACCTCGCGTACGCGACGTCCGACGAAGGTTTAAGGGCGGCGTTTGCGCAATATGGCGAAGTTACCGCCGTTCGCGTTGTGACCGACCGTATGACCGGTCGTAGCAAAGGTTTCGGCTTCGTCACGATGCCCGATGCCACTCAGGCTCAGGCAGCTATTGACGCGCTGAACGGGCACGAACTCGACGGTCGCACCGTCCGCGTTAACGAGTCTCAGCCGAAGCCCCGCGAGGGTGGCTTTGGTGGCGGCCGTGGCGGCTTCGGTGGTGGTCGTGGTGGCTATGGCGGCCGTGGCGGCTACGGTGATCGTGGCGGTTATGGCGACCGTGGTGGCTACGGCGATCGTGGCGGCTACGGTGATCGCGGCCCTCGTCGTGAGACCCGCTGGTAATCGTTAGCCTATAAAAGGCTTCGATTATTTAAATAGGGCGCGGCCATATAGGTCGCGTCTTATTTTTTTCGGCACGACATCTTGTTGTTCTATATCTATCCTAAAGGATAGTGGTGTAAAACTGTGATTGTGTGATATAATTCTCTTAGACTATAGGACAGACACGCCTGTCCTTCTCTCGCCAATCCCGATACGGGGCGATTAGTTGTTAGTTGTTAGGGGTTAGTCGTTAGGGGTTAGTGAGTTCTCGGTTGAGTTGTCGCTCTTGTATTTTGGTGTACGAGCGTTAATTTGATGAAGAGATCTGCTCATCAAATACGCCAAAAGAAAAAAGATGGTAAAATAAGGCGAAATTAAACTTTTGTAAGAACGGACATAATGAAAAAAATAAAGCTCCTCTGTATTAGTGCCTCAGTCGTCGCGGCAGCGTTTTGCCATGCAGCCGTTAATCTGGCCGAGCCGTTTGCTGATGGCGCTATTCTCCAGCGCGGAATGAAGGTCCCTGTCTGGGGAACGGCTACTGCGGGAGAAAAGGTGACGTTGACGTTTGCGGGTAAGACTGTGACGGCTGTCGTGGACGCGACTGGCTTCTGGCGAGCCGATCTTCCCGAAATGCAGGCATCGTCGGAGGGGCATGTACTAAAAGTCGTCGGTGACGCATCCTCCGTCGAAGTGAAGGATGTGCTTGTCGGCGAAGTTTGGTTTTGTTGCGGGCAGAGCAACACCGCGATGCCGCTTGTAGGCGGTAGTCCCCGTTTTCGCGACTGGAAGGGCGCCATGCGCGCGCAGATGACAAACGAGAGGCTTGTGCGATTTTGCTGCCAGAGCAACTATAAGACATCTCCGGTGCCGAAAAAGAATTGTCCGCTGAAAGTCGAATGGAAGGCTTTTACTCCAAAGAATCTTTCCTCAGGATCCAATTTCTCGGCGATGGGTGTTTATTACGCGCTTGAGCTGTATCGCGCACTCCACATACCAGTGGGTATTATCGGCGCATATTGGGGCGGTACGCGCATTGAGCCATGGACGCCGCGCTGTGGGCTTGAGTCGGTGAATGAGACGGCCGCTCTTGCGAATGCGCAGCTTTATGAAAAGGGCGCCTACGAAAAACTAGAAAAGAAACCCTTCGGACCAACTGTCGCCACGCAGCCTTCCGTGCTGTGGAACGAAATGGTCGCGCCGTGGACTCCGTACGCAATTCGCGGTTTTATATGGTATCAGGGCTGTTCGAACGCGGGTGACGGAGCTAAGTATACGGCGAAGATGCACGCGCTTTATAATGGGTGGGCTAAGGAGTTTGAGAATCCGTTGTTGAAGCTCCGTTTCGTCCAGCTTGCGCCGTGGGGTAATCCAACTATCTCGCAGATTCAGATGGCGCAGGCGAAGTTTGCACTCGAAGAGCCTAACGCCAAGATGGCGGTCATTAACGACAGGGGCAATCTTCATGATATTCATCCCTGCGACAAGGAGACTGTCGGGCAGCGGCTAGCGCTACTCGCGATGAAATACGATTATGGATTCAATCTGAGAGCCGAGTCGCCTACGGTAATGGAGTGGAAGGTGGACGGCGATGCCGTCATTGTCACATTCAATGATGTGAGC
>JAGBXE010000036.1 GCA_017629455.1 Kiritimatiellia bacterium | reverse complement strand
TTCTGCCTGTGCAATTCATCTCGGGCCGGGAAATGCGCTTTTCGATATGTCGGGCGGCAAGGTCGTCTGCGGCGATTTTATCGTCGGGCGCTCGCAAAACAATGACCCTGAAAAGACGCAGAACCACATTCAGCGCCTTAGGATGACGGGTGGCGAGTTGATTTGTAATAGGCTCTATCTCGGCAGCAGCGAAGGTTCGAATCCCGTTCAATCGTATCAGTATCAGCAAGCGCATGTCGATCTCGACGGCGGTGTCCTCGTTACCAAACAGGCGAATGTTTTCTCGTCCGCGCTCAAAGGCGAGGGTTATTATGCGAAGGGCTATTTGACGGCTAACGGCGGCACTATAAGATCCATTTACGGAGGTACCTGCCTGGTGAGCGGTTTTTGGACGGCTGAACTTGGCCCTAAGGGTTTGACGATCGACGCGGTCAACTTCAAAACCATTTCGGTGACCCAGTCGTTTTCGAACAAGGCCGGAGAAGAGGGGCTTCTCGTTTTCAAGGGTAGGGGCGAGGGTTTGAGCCAGATAACATACGACCCCGACAGATATTGCACGGTTTCACGTACTGTCGTGGATGCCTGTACGTTGAATTCTTCCGTTCAGCAACTTGAACTTGAGACCGAACTTGTGCTTACCAACGGGGCGAAGTATTCTACCGTGGGCAATCTGAAGAATCTTACCCTCAAGGCGCTTAAGGTGCCCAACGGTACGATTTTAGTCGACCCAGGCGACGTTATTTGTGTTAAGTCGAATGATGTTGATTTTAAGGGTCTTACATTAAAATTCAATTCAACTCCCGAATTTGATCAGGCATACGGTGTTTTTGCTTTTGAAGGTGACGTTTCAGCGAATGAAACTGTTCTCAAGGCGCTTCGCAGATTGTCGGTTTTCGGCGTATCCTCTGAGCATCATTGGGCAAGAACGCTCGTTTACGACGAAGCCTCCGACAAGACGGTGCTTAATGTAACCGTGAAGAGCAATGGGTTGCCGCCTTATGCCGATTCGACCGTCTGGAATGGCGATGAGTGGAATTCCGAAGGTTGGTCGCAAGGTGTTCCTGCGGAGGAGATTGTCGCGTCGTTCTCTGATCCGGATGCCGTTGAAGCCGTTCAGGTTCCTGCAAGTGCGAAAGTGGGCGCGATGGAATTTTCATCGGGTCGTAGTTATACGTTTGCGGGCGATAATATGCTTCATTTCCTCGGCGACAAGGAAAGGTCGTTCTTGACGGTCGGTTCGGGAGCGCAGGTATTCGAAAATCCCGTTGCGACCCTCAACCCGCTTCAAATAAGCGTTTCCTCCGGAGCGTCGCTCACGTTTGCGGGCGGCATTGATGGCGCCGGTATCGCCAAGACCGGCAAGGGCGCTGTGGTCCTTTCGGGAGAGAACGATTTCACGTCAGATGTTGAGATTGGCTCGGGCATGAATGTCATCGCAAACGGAAATGCGCTCAACGTTAAGGGCGGCAAGGTTTATCTTACCGATGACACGGCTTGTTTCGCCGGCTCGGCCGGCGATCCCGAAATGGTGATTTCCGCGCCGGTGGTCGTCAAGTCGCAGACATCCACGACAAACGCCGTGGTTCTCAAAGCCGATTCGGATGTTTGTTTCAAGGATCTTTCGGTGGAATCCGGTGCGATAATAAAACGCGGCAAAGGGAAATTGACGATTGAGGCTCAGTCTTCACGCGAGACGGTGCTGCAGGCGGGTCTTGGCGTCGGTAAGAGCGCTAACCTGCGCGTAAATTCCACAGAAGCTGTGGAATTCGCCGAGGACGGTACGGCTCCTTTGGTGTCCAAGGCGCAGTATACGGCATTCAATGTTGCGGAAGGCGAGTTGGTCATCAAGGGCGAGCCGGGGGTGTCCGAGCGCGTGAACATGGCGTCCGCTTCGCTTGTAGGAATGTTCGTTTCTGGCGATAGCGCCAATTTTGAGCAAAGTGCGCTTACGATCGACGGAGCCGATGTGAACGCCAATGGCAGAGGCGGGCATGCCGTTTTGGGGTATTGCCTTGGCAAGACCGGAGGTGCGGTCAAGTCGCCCAGGATAACGGTTCTCAATGGCGGCAAGATAGATTACCCGACTTTGTGGGTCGGTGAATCGTCGAACAATATAGGGGTTTATCCTCTTATCGCCTTGACGAATGGAACTCTCACTGCATATAACGGTATACGGTTTCATGTGGCCGGGCAGGCTACAAACAAGCATGCATCGGTAGTAAGGGCCAAGGGTTCGACTCTGGCCACTCGCGCTACCGGCGGTATTAATCATCACGGCATCTTCCTGAACGGGTCTACAATGTTCGACCTTGAAAAAACCTTCTTTGGCGGGCAGAATGAGATTGCAAAGTTGAACCTCTATACGAAATATCTCTTTGGCGAGGTTTATCTGCATGGTGGCAGTGTTCTCGCGGCAAGGCCTTATTTGAGTGACGTCGCAGTTCCGAGCGTTACGGGTGAAATGTACAAATTTACCCTGGCCTTCAACGATGCGGAATGGCGTCTGGGAGACGGCGATTTCACGATTACGACAAACATAGTCAAAAATTCCTACGCCTTCTACACCGGCCGCCATAATGTTGAGATGCGCGGTGTAGGTGTTGTCCTTAAGCCCGCCCTGGGCCAAACGATTGCGGTCGATATGCCGTTCATCGGCGAAGGCGGCCTTGTAGCTTTTGGCGAAGGTACGGTAAAGCTCGTGCGCGGGGCGTATTCGTTTAAGGGGCTTTTAGATGTAAGGTCGGGTACGGTAGATTTGGGAGAGTCTGATCTGGTTAACAGTGCATCGCTTTGTGGCCCAGGGCGTGTGATGGGCGGCAAGTTCGGTACGCTTAAGATATGTCTTGGCGGTGGTGATACTCTTGAAGGAAAGGCGCCTAGCTTTGATGGCTTAAAGGCTAATCGTGTGACTGTCGATTTAGGTGCGCAAGCTTCGAACGCCTTTGATATCGAAGATCTTTCAAACGTGACCGTTGCCACGTATTTAAACGCTCCGCCAGATGTTGGTCATTGGCGTGTTGTTGGAACGGGGCTTAAGCGCGTCAGAGGCGAATTTACTGTTGCGGACGGTAAAGTTATGATGCGTGTTGTTCCTACTGGAATGGCTATTGTTCTCAGGTAAATTATTAAATCATAAGTAAATTATTAAATCATAAAATGAATAAAGCAATGTTTTTCGCGGTGGCCGCTGTAGCCATCACGTCGTTGGGGCTAGCTGCGAATGTTCGCCCAGTAGCTAATGACAAGGCGCTTGTTAATCCTAATATGGGGTTGGTGTACTACCAGTATTCTAACAGGCTTTGGTGCTATGGCTCGCACACGAAAATGGGCGACACGCTCGATTGGTTTCCTGGGGCAAGCGTCATTTACATGCGTTTACCATGGTGCGAATTAGAGCCTGAAGAAGGGTGCTTTCGTTGGGATATCATTGATTCGTACGCTCAGCCGTGGATAGCGGCAGGCAAGCAGATTGCCTTTCGCGTCACATGCAGCGAGTCGCGCTGGAGTTATGCTACGCCTCAATGGGTTGAAAAGGCGGGAGCTAAGGGCATAAAGTTTAAAATGCCTTCAGGGCGCAACGACTGGAAAAAGAGCGAAGTCGAAATTTGGGATCCAGTTTATGACGATCCTATCTTCCTTGAAAAGCTCGGCAATTTCGCAAAGGCATTTGCAAAGAGATACGACGGTAAGCCGTATGTCGCTTTTGTAGATATCGGCAGCTTTGGAATGTGGGGCGAAGGCCATACGCTTTATTCGTCGAAGCTCGATCAGACGGCGACCGACCGTTGCGTTAAAATGCATATGGACCTTTGGCGCAAGGCTATGCCAAATACGTACCTTGTTATATCTGACGACGTTTCCGGCTATAAGAATCCAGACTCTGACGCCGAGGCGATGCGCTACGCTAGAGAGCTTGGCATTGGTTTTCGCGATGATTCGATTCTTTGCGCACATCAGGCGCCTTGGTTTCACGCAAATTGGGCTGCGGATCATTTTGCCGCGACATTGCCTGTCGTTGGCGAAGTCGGGCATTGGAATTTGTGTAACGACGGACGCTGGGATGAAGAAAAGCTTGTAGAATCGGTAGAGGCGTATCAGGCTAGCTATCTTTCGATACACGATTGGCCAGAGCGTTACCTCAAGCTTCATCGCGATGCGATCGACAAGATAAACAAGCGTCTCGGGTATCGCTTTGAGCTGCGCGAAGCTTCTTGGCCCGACGAGGTCGAAATTGGCGAAGAATTTGCCATCTCTTCCGAGTGGGTGAATGTCGGCGTGGCGCGTTGTTACGCCGGGGCGACGCTCGCGTGGTCGCTTATCGCCCCGGACGGCGCTTTGGCGTGGACGTCGGTCGACGGCGAGTACGATTTCAAGCAGGCGCCCGCCAAGCTTAAAGGTGTCGAGCATCCCGTAAAGCGTTCGTCGCGCGTTTATTTCGGCTACAAGGCGAAGATTCCGCAGATGAACGACGGCGTTTGGGAGCACGAGGTCAAGGATTATCCGTTCCTTGCGGTGAATGTGCCCACCATTCCGGCGGGCGAATATAAGCTTGC
>JAGBXE010000035.1 GCA_017629455.1 Kiritimatiellia bacterium | reverse complement strand
ATGACAGTCATCTCTCCTCCAAAAGAAAAACGCGCCCAATTTTACTAAAATCTTTTTTTTTTTTTCAACCAAAAACGCATTAAATTTGGAGCAAATTTTAGGGTGTGACGTCCAGAAGTAAATGCAAGAATTACTTGCGTTTACTTCTGGACGTCACATAAAAAAGATTAGCCCTGTGCCATGAGGCGCAGGGCTTGTTTCATTAACATTGAAGATATATAATTAAATGCTACTTGCCTAATTTAGCTTCTGCATGTACGCCGCTCGTGTTCATTCCTGCACCTGCAGACGCTCCGCCTACATTGGCTTTCATGCCGACGCCACACTGCTTCTCGCAAGATTTCGCGCATTCCTTCTTGCACGACTCGCAACCGAGCCAGCAGCATCCGGATGTACTACCCACGATGGCAACCGCCATCACAACCATCATTGAGTTAACCTTCATTGATTACCTCACTTCCTTTTACTTTGTCGCCCTGGAACCCATTTCCAGTTGGACGGCGGGATAATACTCCTATTTCAACAGTAATACAATGAGCATTTATTGATTTCCGTTGGAACTACAACAGTTTAAAATGATTTTTCCGCGACTCTATTACTCCCTTATCAATAAGCTTACTTATTTCGGCAGAAAGTGCACTACGCTCCACGCAAAGATAATCTGCCAACGCCTGACGATCAAAGGGAATTTCAAACTCTTTAGAGCCCCTTCTTACAGATTCCTCAATCAGATATTTCATCAATCTATCAGATGTTGTGCGGCTTGAAATTATTCTCATTTTCCGTCCCAACAGCACAGTCTTACGGGCAAGTTCTCTCGTTATATTCTGCAACAGCCTTAAATGTTCTTCACTCGGCTTTCCTGATAAATGAAGGACTTTATCGGCATTAAATAAAATCACTTCGGAATCTTGCCGCGCTTCAACCGTAATAGCAACAGACTGAATAGCAGCAACCGCGAGTGAAATCGCAACCGTCTCCATTGGCTCAAAAAGCTCTAAAATCTTACGATGACCGTCGGCATCATAAGACGATATCGCCAATCGCCCAGAAAGAATAACGGCAAAATCGGTAATTTTACTACCGGCATTAAAAAGCACCTCACCTTTTTTTAGCGCAACTTCGCGCACTGCAAGATACGAAAAAAGATCATTAATCTTTGCCGAAGGAATGCCTTCGAAAAGTTTGCACATTACTGGCAGTGTAGTAAGGTTTCTATGCATAGAATTGTTCTTGTTTGCAATGATTATACCATTTCTTGATAAACGCAAGAATAATACCCTTTTCATATTAAACGCAATATAGGAATTATTATATTTTGTTGGAACAACAACAAAATGCCATTTCTTTTTCGCCATTCCTGCCGCATCATAAAGTAAGGTTCTCTCTCTCGTTTTACATTAGATTTTGGTATAATTCTAGCAAACATTGATAGGAGCTAAAATTATGCGCTTAAATGGATTTATGCGCCCCGTTGTGGCCATTGTCGCATTATCTATAACTATATCCGCATTCGCCGATGAATGGTTCGTCGATATGACGAAAGAAAATAATTCTGGCGACGGAAGAACAGAGCAGACGGCTTTCCGCACAATTAAAACAGCCATTGGACATGCATCCGATGGCGACATTGTTACGGTCCTGCCTGGCGTATACACTAATGAATGGGCTTTAGACGGCTACGGCTATACCAATCGCGTATACGTAAATAAGCCTATTAGATTGCGCTCACGAGACGGTGCAGCAAAAACTATTATCCTCGGCCGCCACGACCCTACTACCGGCGGAATCGGAACTGGGGCGATAAGGTGCGTTCTCGGCGTAAATGACGCGATTGTTGAGGGCTTCACCCTCGCCGATGGAGCAGGCCACACATCTGGAATCGATGTCTACCATTCTTGGGCAGGCGGCGCAACGAAAACATCTAATGTCGGCAACAATTTCTACTTGGTCGATTGCGTAGTAACCAACTGTACTGGCAACCGCGGCGGCGCAGTAAGATACGTTACTGCCGTTAGGTGTAAATTCCTCTCAAACTACGGCACAAGCGGCAACCTTGCGCGCAATATTGTCGCCATAAACTGCCTTATCGTCGGCAATGGAAATGCTAACACTAATGGCTACATAACCGATGCTGGCACGTCCGACTTCTACAACTGCACGCTTGCCAACAATATTTCGCAGTACGCCCACGTGGGCGCACGCCTCTTTAACTGCGTAGAAACGCCAGTTCTAGGCAACGGCAATGGTTATCTATCAACTTCCACTGGCAATATAACAGTAACTAACACTGTACTTAAATTCGACAAGCTTAACACAAGAAACATGCAGGCAGATGAAGTTTCAGCCATAAACCCGCCGAAGCTACAGTTCTTCGCATCAGCCATGGGCGACTACCACCTAGTAAGCGGTGCTGACGCTGTTGGGATGGGTGACCCTACACACCTTAGCAACCTTGGCCTTCCAGAACCCATCGATCCATACATCGACATTGAAGGAAACGAAATTCCGAAAGAAGGCGCAATCCAAGCAGGCTGCTTCCAAAAGACAAAAACACCTGCCACGGGCGCCGTTCTGTTTGCCGCCCCAGGCGTTCTTAACGGCAAATCAGTTCAATTCCCTAACTCATACGCGCACTCGACAGAGCGACAAGCGCAATGGACCTTTAAGGCTAACATATCAGAGGGTAAAGCCCTCTACAGTTACCTTCATGCTGGCAAGTTACTATTCCCTTCAATGGACGATTCTGTCTCATTTATGCCCCCACCCGATACATGCATGACTATCACCAACTCAGTTAAAGCAACATCCAATATCTACTACGTAGATCCTTTAGGCTCCGACGAAAACGATGGCCTTACCTCTTCGACACCATTCAAGACGCTTCAAAAAGCCGCCTCAACAGCCCCTAACTCAAGTTGGCAATCTTACGATAAAACAATGGCTGTTATTTATGCCGCTCCTGGCGACTACACCGAAGGCGGCAAAGTAGAAGGAGGCGTATTAAACAGAATAGCCATCACAACAAAACGCATCCGAATCAAAGGTGCCGGGCGAGACAATACTACAATCTTCGGCCGCCACGATCCTCAAGGCCCAGCTGGCGACGGACGTGGTCCAAACGCTGAACGTTGCGCATACATCAATGGCTACGATTGCGCCTTGCAGGGCTTTACGCTCGCCAACGGGGCTTGTGCATTCGGAAGCGGTGATGGCACAGGATCGTCCGCCAGCCAGCTAGGAGGCGCAGTATACGGGTCGCTTTCCATATTAGACTGCACAATCACTAATGGATCTGCCTATCGTGGCGCTGCCGCTTATGGCCCGGACAGCTCCAAGCGAATAGACCTACATCGCACACGTATAACCGGATGCACCGCCGGTAACGGGCTTACTTTTTACACTACTTGCCACGGATGTCTTTTTGACAACAATAACGGAGTAATCCGGGCAGAGAACCGCTTATGGCATTGCACGGTATATGCTCCCGAAGGGTCCAAAGGTGCAATAGCAAGCGGAACAATGGCCACAAACTGCATAGCGAGAGAATATGGCAAAATAACTATAGGCTCCGCCTCAACAAACTGCACTGGCGGCTGTGTTCTCCACGGATTTGACAAAATATACGGAGAACATGCCGACAAAGGGAATTCAATCCAATCACCTCAATTTAAGGACGAGTTAAACGGTGACTTTAGGGTCAAAACAACATCTCCTGCACTTTCGGTTGGTATTTTCGACGATAATTTCTGGGAACACTACACGCTTGATGTTAACGGCAATAAACAATTGTTCTTTAACGGAAAACCGCTTGCAGGCGCTGTGCAAGATGTATTGCAGGTAGTGTCCTCACCCAAGTCCGACTACTGCACGATATCGCCCGAAGGCGAAATAACCCTTGAAAAAGGCGAATCTGTTACGTGGACAGCTTCAAACTTCATACGCCCGCCCATTGGCTTTGAAACTAATGGCGTCCCGACCGAAACCAACATTGCCAGTTTCACTTACGACGCAGCAGCTCAAATAGGCGTATCCGACAGCGGCATTAAATTCGTCTTCGGCACAAACTGGTATCTAAACGCCTCAACTGGCAATGACAACAGTACCGGCTTCACCCCCGAGAGCGCAAAGAAAACGCTGGCAGCTGCTATGGCTACAGCACTTCTCGCAGGCGACATTGTTCACCTAGCCGAAGGCGTCTACTCAAATGGGCTTATGAGCTCAGGCTCTGTTAATATCTCTAATCGAGTTGTTGTATCAAAAGCAATCACCCTAGTTGGCGACGAAGGAGCCGATAAAACATTTATTGAAGGCGCTCAATCTCCAAACCCAACATACACTGACTATTCCATGAACCTGGGCCCTGGCGCCGTACGATGCGCTTACCTCATCAATTCAGGCGCCACAGTACGCGGCATTACTTTCCGTTATGGTCATACTTACTACCGCAAACCATCAAGTGCCGACCTTGACTGCCATGGCGGAGGAGTTATTGCCTCATCCGAAGTTATTTTCGAAGATTGCAATTTTACGAGCAACAAGGCGTGCCGCGGCGGTGCGGCAACAGGCGGAACGTTCCGCCGATGCAAATTCTTCGATAATTATGGCCCTGACAAATCAGCACATTTAATGAGTTACAATACGGCGACGGGAGCTAACAGCCATAATTGCATATTCGGCCGCGCGTTCGGCTCGTTCATGCTGCAAGACATAGGCGAAGTTGTTGGCTGTCTTATTGAAGATAAGTCATTTAAAATTGACGGCACTAAAAACGGCTATGGCATTGTACCAAACACAACTAAACCTTTTGCCAACAACATTATCTGTACAGCCTTGTTCCGCCCTGCAGTCAACTTCTACCCATCAAACTGCGTGTATGTTTCAACAGCCAATAGCGCAGGCGCTACTTACTTCCACCCGCAAAACTGCATACAAACGACGATTGCCAACATCTATGCCGAACTCGACGATGAAACATACAAATTCAAATCGCGCACGTCATTTCTTGTAGATGCTGGCGCGACAGAATATGCTTACCTGGGCGGCGAGTTCGACATTGACAAATCACAACGCGTGTACAACGCAACCGTCGACATAGGGCCGTTCGAATACGACTGGCGCAAACACTACTCCCAAGCAATAGGCAACACCTCTCACGTCACCTATGCCTCGCCAATGGTTAAGGCTGAAGACGGCAAAGTAACTATCCCCAACGGAGAGGCTATTTCATTATCGGTTGACGGCAAGGGGATTAAGGGTGTAGCCGTGTTAGTTCCAGAAGGCGAGCTCTTCGCTACCGGCGGGCAGAACGATGAAACAATTACCCAAGACACCATATACAAAATCAAAACGCCTTCAAATCTGACATTTGCATACAACGGAAATGCTGCCGCAACAATCGACACAATCGTAAACAAACCTGGTTATATGATTATCATAAGGTAAAACATCTAAAAGAAAGTAAAATCAATAATGAATAAGATTTCAATTTTAGCGCTAACTGCCGCCGCAATCACAACAGGAGCATACGCTAAGAGCGTCAAAGTTTCAAGCTTTGGTTTCGACAGCGCCGACTCAACGCGCTTTTTGCAGGCAGCTTTAGATTCGGGAGCTGAAAAAATTATTGTCGACAAACAAGCGACGCCTTGGGTGACAAACCCACTATTCGGACGCTCCAATACGGAAATCATCTTTGAAGACGGCGCCGAAATACTTGCAAAGGAAGGCAGCTTTTTAGGCCAGTACGATGCCCTTCTATCATTCGTCGCCGCGACTAACGTCACTATCCGCGGACTTGGTACGGGCGGCACGCTGCGCATGCGCCGCGAAGACTACAGAAAGCCTCCGTACAAGCGTGCAGAATGGCGCCACACGTTAAACCTTCTTTCATGCGTTAACGTGACGCTCTTAAATATGACAATGCGTGAATCTGGCGGCGATGGCGTATATGTTGGCAATGCGTATGGAAATCCTGTTTACGGGCCTTGCCGAAACGTCACTATAAAAGACTGCACAATGGATGCAAACCTGCGCCAAGGCATTTCCGTAATCACGGTAGACGGCCTTTTGATGGAACGTTGCGTAATGTCGAACACGGCCGGGGCGTTACCCATGGCAGGCATCGACTTCGAGCCAAACAAGGCCGACGAACCTGTGCGCAATGCCATTCTGCGCGATTGCCGCACATTCGGAAACCGCGGCAGTGGCTACGAATTAGCGTTTATGTCGATGATATCCAACTCCCCTGCTATTTCGGTAACGCTTGAGAACTGCACTAGCGAAAATGATTCTTGCTCATTCCGTTTCAACGGCGAGAACTTGAAAAATAGCGGCTACGTCTCAGGGGTCGTTAATCTTAACAACTGCTCATTTAAGAATCCTCGCGGCAGTTTCTTCGGGCTAGCAATTGTGCGCCCTTCGACAACCAAGTTCAACGTTAAAGGCTGCGTGGGCGTCAGGGGCGAAAAATCAATAAACATGACTCCCGATTGGATGTGGCAAAACTTTCCTCTCGCCTCTTCACGCGCCAACGAGTTGCCCGACGAGAGACTTAAAGTTAGCCCTTCTGCAAAAGTGGTCGATAAAACGCCTGGGAAATCCGTCAAAATTAAGGCTCTCAAATTCCGCAACGTTGTACGGTATTCATTCTACGCCGATAAAGCTAAAGAGATCAACCTCTCAGGCTATCAGATAAAGCTTGGCAAATATCCAGTTGCCACTAAGGCAATTTCAATACGTAACGAAAAAGGCTTAGAAGTTGCTACTGCCAAAATGCCAGGCGAAAAAACAGAAGCTATCACCTTTACCGTACCTAAGGCTGGCTTCTACACAATGATTGTTGATGTCGGCAGGCGCGCGTTTGCATTAAATTCAACCGATGTACCAATCGCTGCCGATGTTACAAATGATTGGCGTGATGGCCTAGCATCCATTTCGACAGCATGGATTTCCGTTCCTGCTGGCAACGGCAAATTTGCCGTCTATGCATCAGGCTCCGGCGGCGGCGAACTCGTCGGCGTAAAGCTTAATGATCCTAATGGCAAGACAGTATGGGAAGACGCGGAAGTTGAAGGCTGGAAGGCTTACATCTCAAGCAAGAAACCTGCCCCTGGGCTTTGGCAATTCGAAATGTACCGCCCCAAGCGCGGCACATTCGAAGACTTTAAGATTGATTTAGCTGGCGTCCAAGGTTACTTCTTCCTTACGCCTGAAAAATACTGGTAAGAAATCTTATCAAGTTTACTTATCATAAAGCGCGGCAACAATTTGCCGCGCTCTTTTTGTGGAT
>JAGBXE010000006.1 GCA_017629455.1 Kiritimatiellia bacterium | reverse complement strand
CAGATTATGGGCGGTGGTGGCTCCAATAGTAGTGTTATATTGCGTATTTCATATATTGATGGTTATGGAACTCCTATTATTGCAACTGTTGATGATAAAGCAATTATAAAATATGATTTTTCTGGTGAAGACTCTGCTGGAGATACAAACTTAGACGGAACCGCTTCTTGGAAGGTTGGCAATAGAGTTGTTGCTACGCAGGATGTTTCTACTGGTATTTGCGAATTTGATTTAACTGAATTTGTTAATGTTGGCGATAATAAAGTTGTTTTAACAATTACTCATGCTACGGGCGCAGTAGCTACGAAAGAGCAGCTTCAGGCATGGGTTGACTGGGCGAATGAAAACCGCGCGATTATTCTTTTCGATGCTGCTTACGAGGCGTTCATCCGTACGCCTGGTATCCCTCACTCCATCTTTGAGTGCGAAGGCGCCAGGGAGTGTGCAGTAGAATTCCGCAGCTTCTCGAAGACGGCTGGCTTTACTGGCGTAAGGTGCGGCTATACTGTCGTTCCTGAAGAGGTTGCAGCTTACGCAGCAGATGGTTCGCGCATTCCTCTCAAGCCAATGTGGATGCGCCGTCAGACAACAAAGTTCAACGGTGCTAGCTACATTGCTCAGCGTGGTGCCGAGGCAATCTATTCGCCCGAAGGCCGCGCTCAAACGAAAGAGACGATCGATTTCTATCTCGAAAACGCCAGGCTCGTGCGCGAGGCTCTCGCTGCGCGTGGCTACACTGTTTACGGTGGCGTTGATTCTCCTTACGTCTGGGTCGATGTCAAGGGCGACAGCTGGGCGTTCTTCGATAAGCTCCTTAATGAGCTTAATATCGTCACGACCCCTGGCGCAGGCTTCGGCAAGGCAGGCGAGGGGTATATTAGAATTTCCGCGTTCAATTCGCGTGAAAACGTACTCGAAGCAATTGGTAGAATGGAGGCGATATGATTACTAACATGAACAGAAGAGACTTTTTTGCGAACGCGGCATTCGCTGCCGGCGGTTTGGCATTAGCTGGGTGCGCTAGCGGCAAAGGCATGTTTGGCGGCGTTTCAGGCGCTCCGATGTACGGGTTTGTCGCTCCTAAATTAGAGCGCGTTCGTATCGGCATTATCGGCTTGGGCGAGCGCGGCTGGCGTGCTGTTGAGCGCCTTGTGGGGCTGCCGGGTGTTGAGATTACGGCTATTTGCGACAATGTCGACACAAAGATCGTCCGTACGCGCGAAATTCTTAAGAAGAAGGGCGCGCCTGCCGCGCGTGAATTCGGCGGCGACGAGGGTTGGAAGGCACTTTGCGATTTTGACGGTGTCGATGTCGTTTACTGTGCTACGCCGTGGTATCTCCACGCGAAGAACGGCGTCTACGCAATGAAGGCCGGCAAGCACGTAATGATTGAAGTTCCTGCCGCGATGTATATTGACGAGTGCTGGGAACTCGTTGAAACATCTGAAGCTACGTGTCGCCACTGTATGCAGCTTGAAAACTGCATCTACGGCGAATCTGAAATGCTCGCTTACAATCTTTGCCGCCAAAAGATGTTCGGCGATCTTTTGTACGGTGAATGCGGCTACTTGCACGATCGCAGGAAGAGCGTATTTTCTGATATCTACACCGATCACTGGCGTATGTGGTGGAATGTCCGCCATCGCGGCGATCAGTACCCGACTCACGGGCTTGGGCCTATTTGCCGCTGCATGGATGTCAACTGCGGCGATTGCCTTGATTATCTCGTCTCGGTCGATACGAAGCAGGCTGGTTACGAGGCGTATGCTAAGGAGCATCACGCAGGAACGTGGAAGGCCGACCTTAAGTTCGATACGGGCGATGCGACGTTCACGACGATACGTACCGTTCTTGGTCGCGCAATCGTCATTAAGCACGACACGACATCGCCAAGGCCGTACTCGCGCATTAACCGTATTCAGGGAACGCGAGGCGTTCTTGAAGGTTCGTGCCCTGTCGATGGCAAGAAGACTAGCTGGCCGTTGCGTGTGGCGATTGAAGATCCTAAAAACGGCAAGGAAGCTCGCGAGTGGATGACTGACGAAATGTGCGAAGACTTGCGCCGCAAGTATATGCATCCTCTTTGGAAGTCGGCTGGTGATGTTGCCCTTAAGGTTGGCGGCCACGGCGGAATCGACTTCCTTATGGATCTATCTTGGACGCAGTGCCTTCAGAAGGGGCTGCCTCTCGATATGAGCGTCTATGATTTGGCGTCGTGGTGCTCTATCTGCGAGGCAAGCGATAAGTCATGCCGCGCAGGCTCTACGCCGCAGAAACTCCCCGACTTTACCCGTGGGGCGTGGAAGAGCGCTGTTGCACGCGATGTCGCTGTCATTACCCCTAGCGATTTGGCGATGTGACTTATGGTATAATCAAAGTGATTTTAGTAGAAGGGCTCTAGAAAATGATAGATATTAAAAGAGTACGAGATGATTTTGATGCTGTTGTTGCAGCTCTTAATCGGCGCGGCATTGAGAAGTGCGAGCTTGAAAAGGCGCGCGATCTAGATGCTAAGCGCAGAGCGCTTTTGAGCGAGACAGAAACTCTTAAGGCCAAGCGCAACTCTGCTTCCAAGGAAATCGGCAGGATCGCCAAGGAAGGCGGCGATATTGCCGCAGCCAAGGAGGAGATGCGTAAAGTTGGCGATCGCATTTCTGAAATCGATAGCGAATTAGCCCAGGTTGATAAAGATCTTCGCGAAACGCTTTTGTCGATTCCCAATATTCCTGCCGCTGAAATTCCTACCGGCCTTGATAGCTCTACGAATAAGCTCGTGCGCAATGTTGGCGAGTGGAAGGATCCATCTTTTGCTGTTCCAACACATAGCGAAATCGGCGAGAAGCTCGGACTCTTCGATTTCCCGCGCGGCGTTAAGCTTACTGGTACCGGCTTTCCTATCCTTTTAGGTCAGGGCGCTAAACTTCAGCGTGCGCTTATTCAGTATATGCTCGATCTTCACTGCACGAAGCACGGCTACACCGAAATGTTGCCGCCCTTTGTGGTCAATAGCGAATCGATGACTGGTACTGGGCAGCTTCCTAAGTTTGCCGAAGATCTTTACCATTGCCAGATCGATGATTTCTGGTTGATACCTACGGCAGAAGTGCCTGTGACGAATTTCTACCGCGATGATATTCTTTCGGGTAAAGATCTTCCGATCAAGCTTACAGCTTACACGCCGTGCTTCCGCCGCGAAGCTGGCTCTGCTGGTAAGATGACGCGTGGAATGCTTCGCGTACACCAGTTCGATAAAGTTGAAATGGTCAACTTTGTTCATCCTGATAAGAGCTTCGATCAGCTTGAGATTCTCGTTAAGGAAGCAGAAGATGTGCTCGCAGGCCTTGGGCTTGTGTACCGCGTTATTATGCTTAGCTCAGGCGATATGGGCTTTTCGGCCGCCAAGTGCTACGATATCGAATTGTGGGCTCCCGGCGAACAGCAGTGGCTTGAGGTCAGCTCCTGCAGCTGCTTTACCGATTATCAGGCGCGTCGCCTTAACTGCCGCTTCCGTGATGCCGACGGCAAGACGAAACTCGTGCATACGCTCAACGGTTCGGGCGTAGCCTTGCCTCGCCTTGTTGTGGCTCTTTTAGAGCAGTATCTCAATGAAGATGGCTCTGTTACAATCCCCGAGGTGTTGCGTCCGTACATGAACGGCATGGAGCGCCTTGAGCCTGTGCGCTAATTTTTAAATTAAGTACATAAGGCTCAAGCGATGAACGAAGCTACACGCGTTGAATTTGTCGATCGCCGCACCAATAGCCTTGTCTCCGAGTCGATTCTCGGCGACAAGGCGTTGCGCTTCGCTTATGAAACGCTCTTAGGCAGGACATTGTGGCCCGTCTTATTCGGCTCGAAGCTCGTCTCTGCAGTACTGGGGCGTTATTACGATTCGCCTCGTTCGCGTAAAGCAATTGCAGCGTTAGCAGCGACCGAGGGTTGCAAAGTTGAAGAGGCTGAAAAGCCCCTTGAGCTGTATTTATCGTTCAATGAGTTTTTTACTCGCCGTCTTAAATCTGGCTCCCGTCCAATGGGCGAAGGTTTTGTAAGCCCTGCCGATGGAAGGCTCAGGCTTTATCTAGGCGCTAGTGCCAATTTGCCTTTTCCTCTTAAAGGGGCGAAGCGCACGCTTAGCGAGGTGTTTGGCGGCGAGGTAAAGGAGGGCAGTTTCGACATAGCAGTCGTGCGGCTTGCGCCTGTTGATTACCACAGGTTTCATTTTCCGTGCGATTGCGAAGTTGATGGCGCAGTAAAAGTTTTGCCTGGTGAGTATCATTCGGTAAGCCCCATAGCGTTAGTTAAACGCCCCGATGTTTATGCCGACAACGAGAGGCAGATTGTAAAATGCCGCGCAACGTTCGGGGATTTCTGGATGGTTGATGTCGGTGCGTTTGGGGTAGGAACGATTGCTCAAACTTACGAAGGTCAGCGCTTTGCAAAGGGCGATGAAAAGGGGTATTTCAAATTTGGCGGCTCAACGGTGATTTTAGTGCTTCCCGCTGGCGCAGTTGCGTTTGATTCCGATATCGTCCATAATTCCGCCCAAGGTCTAGAGACGCTCGTTAGGTGTCTTGAGCGTATTGGGGAATAATCATCTTAATGTGTGATACGTTTGCAGTGCAAATAAAAAACGGGAGAAAAGATAAATGGGTAAGTTGAAACATTTATGTGTAGCAGCCTGCATGATGGCTATAGCTGCAGTTAATGCTCAGGATAAATATGTTCCGGCAGAGTGGAATCTCAAGGCTCGCGAGAAATTTGCCGAGCAGCGTTTCGGTATTTTTATTCATTGGGGTCTTTATGCCAACTATGCGCAGGGAGAATGGTATCTCCAGCATGGCCGTCTCAATGAGGCAGCTTATTCGCGCATGATGTATGGTTTTTATCCGTCGAAGTTCGATGCTCGCGAGTGGGTTAAGACGTTCAAGAAGGCAGGCGCAAAGTATGTTACGATTACATCGCGCCACCACGACGGCTTTTCGTTGTGGCCGACCAAGGTAGACGATGGCTACAATATCGCCAACACTCCTTTTAAGCGCGACATCCTTGGCGAAATCGCTACTGCTTGCCACGAAGAAGGGCTTCAGCTTAACTTCTACTATTCCCTCATGGACTGGCACCGCAAGGACTATCCGCCGGGAGACATAGCTACGAGCGTGAAGGTCGAAGGCCGCAACCCCGATTATGCGTCGTACAAGAAGTTCATGATGGCGCAGATTAGCGAACTCATCGACAACTACAAGCCCGGCAACATCTGGTTCGACGGCGAGTGGGAGCATAAGCGTTTTCGTGATGGAAAATACAACGTGACGCTCGATTGGGAGTTCGACGACATCTACGATCTCATACATTCGAAGAAGACGCTCGTAGCGAACAATCACCACTTCGCTCTTCGCGACAAAGAGGATATTCAGATTTTCGAGCGCGATCTTCCCGGCGTCGGGTCTCTCTTCTCGAAGAATTCGCCGGTTGTGCGCGACCGTCCGCTTGAACAGTGCGACGTCATTCAGAGCGGCGTTTGGGGCTATAAGATCGGCGAGGGTAACTTCCTCACCTCCGACCAGATCGTCGCTATGGCCGCGCGTTCCGCTTCCAAGGGGGCTAACCTTCTTATGAATATCGGCCCCGACGGTTCGGGTATGCTTCCTAAGAAGGCCGTGGAGTCGCTCGAAGGCTGCGGCGCATGGTTCGAAAAGAACGGCGAATCCATTTACGCGACTCAGGCTGGAGGTATCGGTCTTGGCTCCGGGATCGTTTCCACCCGCCGCGGAAACATCCTCTACATCCACTTCCTCGACACTTCCGCTGAAAAGTTCGCTTTCGGAATCGATGGGGAGGTGGCGTCTGCGACATATTTGGCCACAGGTGAGAAGGCTAAGTGCGAGACTACGCCGTCCGGTGATGTGGTCGTCACGATCAAGCGCGAAAAGGGCGACAAGTTTGATATTGTCGTCCGTGTCGAGGTGAAGTGAAAATAGGTTGCCATTTATCGTCGTCTGGCGGGTATCTCGCCATGGCGCAGACGGCCGAGTCGATCGGTGCGAACGTATTCCAGTTCTTCACGCGCAATCCGCGTGGAGGAGCTGCTAGGCCCATTGATAAGGCCGACGTTGCAGCTTTTCTTGAATACGCTCGCGCCCATTCGATTGGGCCAATTCTTGCACATGCACCGTACACCCTCAATGCCGCAGGCGCAGAGGAGCGTGTGCGAGAGTTTGCTGAATCGGTGATGGCCGACGATTTAAAGCGTCTTGAGCTTACGCCCGGGGCGATGTACAACTTCCATCCTGGAAGCCATGTAGGGCAGGGTGCAGAAAAGGGCATTGAGCTTATAAGCTCGATGCTTGTAAGGATCCTCTCTTCTTGGAACGGTACGCCCTCTACATTAATTCTCCTTGAGACGATGGCGGGTAAGGGCAGTGAGGTCGGGCGCGATTTTGGCGAAATTAAAGCCATAATAGATAGCGTAGAATCGAACATTTCAAGTGGTGCGAGGCTGGGTGTCTGCCTTGATACGTGCCACGTTTGGGATGCCGGCTATGACATTGTCGATTGTCTTGATGGTGTCATTGATGAATTTGACAGCATTGTTGGGTTAGATCGCCTAAAGGCAATTCATTTAAATGACTCAATGAATGTTAGAGGGGCGCATAAAGACCGCCACGATAAAATCGGTAAAGGCAAAATTGGGCTTGATGCGTTTTCTCGTATTGTGAAGCACCCTAAACTTAAAGATTTGCCGTTCTATCTTGAAACGCCTTGCGATCTGCAAGGTTATCGAGATGAAATAGAGCTTTTAAAATCGCTGTGAAAAAAGCCAAAGGAACTCTTTCGCTAGTTTCGCTCGGCTGCGCGAAAAACGCAGTCGATCTTCAAGTTCGCGCAGGAAACATGATTAAAGAAGGCTGGTCGCTTACTGCCGATAGCGACTGCGCCGATGCCGTCATCGTTAATACGTGCGCGTTCATTGAGTCAGCACGCGTCGAGGCTGAGGCCGAAATTCGCCGCGCTCTAGAGTTGAAGCGCCGCGGCAGAATCGGGCGCGTTATTGTTTCTGGCTGTTATCCGCAGCGTTACCCCGAGGCTGTATCTGCTTTTCCCGGCGTTGATGAATGGGTTGGAGTGCCCAAGCCATGGGTTGAGCCGCGTATTCCGGGTTTGCGTTTAACTGGTAAGGCGTTTGCATATCTAAAGATAGCCGAGGGTTGCTGCCACCGCTGCTCGTATTGTGCAATTCCTCTTATCCGCGGCAAGTATACTTCGCGCCCAATAGATTCTATTGTCCGCGAGGCTCGTGCACTTTTAAAAACTGGTTGCCGCGAACTTAATATTGTAGCTCAAGATCCAATGCTTTACGGCACCGACCTTGGGCGTTCCATCGCCAAGGGCGGCACGGCGCCGCGGCTTACTGATCTGCTTTGGAAGCTCGACAAATTGCCTGGCAAGTTTTGGGTGCGCGTTTTGTATAGCTACCCAAGCGAGATCGATGAAGATTTTATCGTGTGGATGATGACTGCCAAGCATGCGGTACGCTATATCGATGTTCCAGTGCAGCATACGGTGCCAGAAGTTCTCGTTAAGATGAACCGCGCTAGAGCAGTTGAAGCATCCAGGACTGTTGCCGATGTTGTAAGGAGCATTATTCCCGATGTGACGCTTCGTACGACAGTTATGACAGGCTTTCCTGGAGAGACGCAATCGCGCTTTAATGCGATGCTTGCCGATTTAAAGCGTATGCAGTTCGACCACCTTGGTGCGTTTGCGTATTCGCCCGAAGAGGGTACTAAAGGCGCGCTTATGCGTAATCGCGCTTCCCGTGCTGTTGCTTTAGAGCGCGAGAAGGCCGTAATGCAGTTGCAAGCAAAAATATGGCGTCAGAAAGCGCGGCGCATGAAGGGCAATGTTTACGAGGCTTTAGTTGTAGCTCCCGGTGTAGCGAGAATGCAAAGCCAAGCTCCCGATGTGGATGGCGTAGTCTATCTTCTTGGGCAACAGCCTGAGGTGGGCGAGTTTGTAAACGTATGCCTTGAAAAGGTTTGCGGCTTTGATTTTGAAGGCCGCGTTGTAGATGCCTAATTCCGCCGCGCTGCGGCATCAGGAATTTTAAGGCGCATACGGTATTTCGCGACAGTTCGCCGCGCGATAGGAAAGCCGGCCTTACTAAGCAACTCAGCAATTTTATTGTCGGAAAGCGGGTTCTTGCCGTCTTCTTCCGAGACGATTTGTTTAAGCTTAGATAAAACGGCGTTTTGAGAAACTTCAGAGCCTACGGCCGTGTTAATCTTTGATGCAAAAAGGCGTCTTAATTCGACAGTGCCTTGCGGCGTCGATGCGTATTTGTCGCGCACTGTACGCGAGACAGTCGTGGTGTGAACGCCTACTTTGTTTGCGATTTCTTGTTCGGTAAGCGGGTTGAGCGCGGCAAAACCTTTTGTGAAGAAATCTTGCTGACGTTCGAAAATGGCATTTGCGATAGCGGAAACTGTCTGTTGCCGCCTAGTTACCGCCTCTTTAAATGCTAGAGCTGCGGCGATTCGCTCTTTAATGTAGGATTTTGTCTCTTCCGTCTGGTTTGGATCTTCGAGAAGGGCTTTAAATTTTGGGGAGATTCGTATTTCCGGCAACGACCTTTCGTCCGTTTCTGCAGCCCATACGTTGTTTCGCTTTACGGCGTGTATTTCAGGGTTTACGTATTCTACGCGTTCGTGCTCGCTCGGGTATTGCCGGCCTGGTCTACCGTCGAGAGAGCGAAGAGCAGTGAGGGCCTTACGAAGGTTTTGGTCGGTAATGCCTAGCTTTGTTGCTAGGGCTTTAAGCTGGCCAGATGCGATATCTTCTAGATGATCGCTAATTAGCTTTGTAACTAAAGTACGTAGATTTGCGTCTTGAATATCGTCGACTTGGGCGAGCAAACACTCTTTTAAATCGCGCGCGCCGCAACCGGGAGGGTCAAGTTCGCGTATCAGCGCCAAAGTTGCATTCACATGCGCGCATGAACGCTCAAAGGCCATCGCGACATCGGCAATCGAGCCTTTGTAGTAGCCCTTGTCGTCAAGATCACCGACTAAGGTTTCTGCTAATGGCCAGTCGCACTCGGGGATGTCGGAGAGCGGAAATTGTGTAATTAAGTGTTCCTGCAGTGTTTCCTGTTTGACTTGCGCGTCAAAGAACGCTTGCCTGCGTTCGGCAGCTTCTTCGTCGCGGTCGAGACCAGGCACAAAGTCATCTTCAGGATAGTCGGGATTGGAAGTTTCGTTTATTTCAAGAGCTTCACGCTGAACTTCCGATAGAGGCGTTTCAATTGGGTGATCAATGTCTTCAATGGCAGGATTGCTCGCCATCTCCGTGAGGATGTCGGCTCTAAGAGCCGGCAAGGAGAGAGCGAGCAATCTCGCCTGGATGACTTGCCTGGGCGATACTGTTTGGGCAAGGCGCCTAGTTTGTGAAAGGCCCAGGCCCATACTGTTAAATCACCTCGCAGTGAGGAAGCGGCCCAACAATGGGCTTTGCGTACTCAATAAACGCCGGCGTTACGTCATGGCCGTTTTTCGCGATGAATTCTTTCGGCACGGAGCGCGTGTATTTCGCGGCCGCTTCTGCCGGCATTGCTTCAAACTTAACGGCGTAACGCTTGCCGCTCTTGCGCACAATGCCGATTGTGCCTTTCGTCGGAAATTCGGTAAAGCCTTCGGATGCGTTGAGTGCAGCTGCAACGGCAGCTTCGCCTGCACCCATGGCTTCTGCAAGGTCGCTCTTGCTTTGGATGCCAGGGAATGACCTTTGCAAGTAGCCAAACGTATCTGCACGAACGCGCTTAATGCCTGATTTGGCTTTAAGCTCGGCTGCCAGGTAATCGCCGAGTGCGCCAGTTCCAGACATTTGCACGTTGCCGTGGGAGTCTTTTTCGCCAGATCCAAGAAGCGCGCCGATTGGAACGCCGTCTTTGCCGCGGATGCCTTCAGAGATTGCACAAACGCAGCGCCCGTACTTCTTCATCGCCGCTTTAACATCGCGTACGAATTTATCGATTGTAAAGGGCACTTCTGGAAGATAAATAAGGTGTGGACCGTCGTCGTCACGCTCACGAGCCAGAGCGGAGGCGGCAGTTAGAAAGCCAGCGTCGCGCCCCATGATAATATCAATCTTAACTCCGCCTAGTGCGCGGTTGTCGAGGTCATCGCCTTTAAGTGCGCAAGCGACAAAACGCGCGGCAGAGCCGAAACCGGGGGTATGGTCGCACGAGCGCAAATCGTTATCGATTGTTTTGGGGATGTGGTAGACTACTAGCGGATAGCCTTCTTTTTCGGCCTCTTCGCCGACAATGCGCGCGGCATCGGCAGAGTCGTTGCCGCCAATGTAGAAGAAGTAGCCGACGTTGAGCTTTTTAAATTCAGCAAAAATATTGCGGCAATCCTCAGCTGTGGGTTTGAGGCGGCAGCTGCCTAGCGCAGAAGACGGAGTAGTGGCAATTGCGCACATAGAGCTCTGGGAGATTTTGCGCATATCGATGTAGTCGCCTTTAAGGATGCCGGCGATACCATGGCGTGCGCCAAGGATTTTGCCTATGCGGGCTTTGCCCTCGCGCTTGGCGAAATCGACCGCTGCAGCGAGCGAGCCGTTGATAACCATAGAAGGCCCACCTGACTGGGCAATCACCATATTCATTTTCTTAGTCTTCATGTGCAGTATTATATCACTCTTTCTATGTGTTATTCAACGATGGAATGTGCCCTAGAGCTTGTACGAGGATAGGTGTGATTGTGGTATACTTACTTGGTAAGGAGTTGAATGTATGAATGGCAAATTACTTTTAGTGGGATTAGCGGCTGTATATTTTTCTTTAGGTGCAATTGCAGAGCCACGGCCGATGCAATCTGTTTTTTTCCGCTATTCTGCGGAGGATATGGATCCGTTTACGGAACTTTCGGCATTTACAGAGTCAATTCCTGTATATGTTATTCCGCGCATACCGAAACCTGATATTCGTCCATTCCAAAAACATCAAGAATACAAAAAGAAATATGTTCGCAGAGTGCCCGAGAGCGAACGCCGCAAAACGCCTTACAGCCTTGAAGATTTGATGGCCAATCCGCGCGCAAATGTCGATTCCGATTATGCTCGCAGCGGAAAGCCGTTCTTTGTTTACGAGTGTGTTTCGCGCCCGCTTTACTTTATTCCTGGCGATGGATGTCCGCTTGCCGACCGTAATGCTTTTTCGAAGTGGAAAGAAAACCATACGGGATTTTTAGGGTTCAACTCGCTTTGGGAAATGGACAGCGATACGACATACTTTACAAGATTCTGGAATTTAGAAGATAAGGAGCTTGAACGCGATCTTCATGCCGGCTTTGAGCCTATGCATGCAAAAGGCAAGGGGCATATCGTATCGTGGACTAAAGAAGTCTTTCGTAGGTTAAAGGATTTTCATTGGGGCGAAAGCCGTATTTGGCCGCTCTGCTCCAATGATATGGGTTTTGAGCATCTTTTTGCCGCGAACGGTGCGTGTGGGCTGTGGTACGAAGCGACTACTCAAGGCTGGAGCGCATGGAACGCGGCAGGTGCATTCTTGCGCGGCGCAGCGCGCCAATGGAATTTGCCTTACGGGTGGTACATGGCGCAGCATTATACCGGCTATACGCGTGATGGTAAGTTTTGTGCTGGTGATAGCCGTTGGATTGCACGTAAGAGTTCTTCGCGCAAGGGGGCGGCTCCAAAGGCGCTGCCGTATCGCGGCGAAGGGCGTTCACAACATCGTAGACAAGCGCTTTATGGGTGGCTTATCGGTGTGGATTATATTCAGATGGAAGGGTGGAAATCAATCTATCAGGATATGAAAGACGGTAAAATCGTTCCGTCCGAGAACGCTTTGGATTTTAATGAAATCTATATGCTTTCAAAAACTGTAGAGCGCGGCGAAACTTATACGCCGCTAGCCGTTTTAACGCCCCTTAGCGAACCGTGCTCTTCAATGTACAGAAATCAAGGCCTTATTGAGCCTGAAACGCAGAAGACGATTTTTAATACGCTCGTACCGATTGCAAGCGAACATGGCGGCGATTATCCGCTTAGGAATAAAGGCGAGCAAGGGTGCTTGTATAATTCGCGCTTCCCAGGTTTCTTCGATGCTCTTTGCCCCGACGCAGGGCAGAACTCTGCAGATTTCGAGCGCGCACTTATGCGTTATAAGCATCTCTTAATTGCAGGCAATGCCTTTGATAAGGAGCGTTTTGATAGTAGGGCGATAGATGCCTTTAAGTGTGCCGGCGGCAAGGTGCATCGATACCCCTCGGAAGAATGCCCCGATGCAGCGGCCTTAGAAAAACTTTTACTTGCCATACGCGATGAAACAATGCCGTTCTCGGTAGAAGGCGATATTCAATGGGGCGGTAATAAAACGGAAAAAGGGTTTCTCGTTTATCTCATAAACAATAAAGGCGTAATTAAGTTTAGTGACGAGAAAGAAGAATACAACTTGGCGAAAACAGCTTTAGTTAAAGTTCTCTATAAAGCTACCGGAGAAGAACGCGTAGTTGAAATAGCGCCTGGTGACTTTAAACTTTTAGAGTATAAAAATTAATTGGCTTTTCCTGCAAGTAAAGCTTCGGCGCGGGCTATTTCTTCTGCGCTCGGGGGCGAGACGGAAGAAAGCGTATATTGAAGGGCTAGCTTTTGCCACTTAGCTATCCCCAGCGTGTGGTAGGCAAGCACTTCTACTTTTTCAACAGTTTTAAGGCTGCGGATAAATTCGCCTGTTTTGATAAGATCAGTTGGATCGTCGGTAACTCCAGGCACAAGAACGCGCCTAATCCATAGGCGTTTGCCGCTTTCTGAAAGAGCTCGCGCACATTCAAGGACTGGCTCGTTGTCGCACCCAGTCAAAAGGCGGTGTGCTTTGGGGTCGAAAAGTTTAAGATCAAGAATAACAGTATCACTTAAGGCGAGAAGCTTTTTAATATCTTCGTTTGATTTGTCGTAAGGACCGCCTGCCGTGTCGAGGCATGTTGTTATTTTTAGCGCCTTGGCTTTTTCGAAAAGCTCAGAACAGAATTTCGCCTGAGCCATCGGCTCGCCGCCCGAAAGTGTAATACCGCCCTCTGCGCCCCAGTAATCGCGGTAGCGCAGGGCTTGTTGCAAGACGTCATCGGCCGACATTTCAAAGGCTGGAGGCGATGCCCATGTGTCGGGGTTGTGACAATAGGCGCAGCGGAAGGGGCAGCCGTGCATAAAGACAATGTACCTTACGCCGGGCCCGTCGGCCGCGCCGAATGTCTCAAATGAATGAATGCGCCCCGTCACAGATGTGTATGGCAAGTGCGCTTGATAACGTCCATTTGCTGTTCGCGTGTCAGATCAATGAATTTAACGGCATAACCGCTGACGCGAATCGTGAAGTTTGCATATTCAGGCTTTTCGGGATGCTCCATAGCATCGATGAGCTTTTCAACGCCGAACACGTTCACGTTTAAGTGATGAGCGCCGCGCGTGAAATACCCGTCAAGCACCGACACAAGCGTATTAACACGCGTTTGCGCATCGTTGCCGAGCGCAGAAGGATGGATTGTCTGCGTGTTGGAAATGCCGTCTAACGCATACTCATAAGGCAGTTTAGCTACAGAGTTAAGCGAAGCTAAAAGCCCATTCGTTTCGGCGCCGTAAGCGGGGTTTGCGCCAGGAGAGAGCGGTTCGCCAGCCTTGCGCCCATCGGGCATTGAGCCTGTCGCTTTGCCGTAGACAACGTTTGACGTAATAGTCAGGATTGATGTTGTTGGCGTAGCATTGCGATAGGTGTGGTGGCTTTTCACCTTGCGCATAAACTCAGTTAGCAGCCACTCGCCAATAGAATCTGCGCGGTCGTCGTCGTTTCCGTAGCGTGGGAAGTCACCCTCAACTTTGTAGTCGACGGCAAGCCCGCTTTCATCGCGAATGACAGACACTTTCGCGTACTTGATTGCCGAAAGCGAATCGACCGCGTGCGAAAAGCCTGCAATGCCCGTTGCGAACGAACGCTTTACATCCGTGTCGATAAGCGCCATTTGCGCAGCTTCGTACGAATAGCGATCGTGCATGAAGTGAATGAGATTAAGCGTGTGGACATAAAGCCCAGCAAGCCAGTTCATCATCTGATCATACGCATGGAGAACTTCGTTATAGTCAAGAACGTCGCTTGTTATTGGACGGAATTCAGGGCCTACTTGGAAGCGCGTCACTTCGTCTACGCCGCCATTGATGGCGTACAAAAGGCATTTTGCCAAATTTGCGCGAGCACCGAAGAATTGCATCTCCTTGCCAGTTTGCGTTGCCGACACGCAGCAGCAGATGGCGTAGTCGTCGTTCCAGACGCGGCGCATTACTTCGTCGTTTTCGTATTGGACGCTGCTCGTTTCGATTGAAACTTTAGCGGCGTAATCCTTGAAAGCCTTTGGCAAACGCGGCGAATAGAGGACTGTTAAATTCGGCTCTGGCGCAGGCCCCATCGTCTCGAGCGTATGGAGTATGCGGAAGTCGGTTTTTGTGACCATGCTGCGCCCGTCGCCGCACATGCCAGCAAGGTTGATTGTCGCCCAAATGGGATCGCCGCTAAATAGCTCGTTGTAGCTAGGTACGCGTGCGAACTTGACCATGCGGAATTTCATGATCAAATGGTCGATCAATTCTTGTGCGCCTTGTTCGTCGAGAATGCCGCGTTGCAAATCGCGCTCGATGTAAATAT
>JAGBXE010000034.1 GCA_017629455.1 Kiritimatiellia bacterium | reverse complement strand
GTGATAAACACCTTCAGCGATAGGATTGCAGGAACGGGGACTAATGTTGTTTCGTCTGCTGCGCCGACAATTTCTGATTATCTCTTTACTCATTGGACGCTCTCGACCTCGCAGTCATATAATCAGCGGGATATTGATGGGCGAGCCTACGATAAATTGTCGTTTGTGCTCTACGAAGATACTACGCTCACGGCGCATTATCTTCCGGTAACGGAAGATGCCGATGCCGATACGATTGCCGATGCTTGGGAATGGTATTGGTATGGTGGACTTGGTCAAGTTGCTACATACGATACGGATGATGACGGGTACGACTTTACTGCCGAGTTGCGAGCAGGCTTAAACCCAAAACTCAAAGATTCGCATACAAATGGTGGTGTTGTGTGGGATGAGACCGATATTATCCAGTATAATCCCAATAACTTACAGCCGTATACTTTCAAATCAAATCCTGAAGGGGTTCTTTTCGATACTATATCGGATTACGCGACTGTAGGAACAAAACTTGTTACTCCTACAGGCGATGTTTCAAAGACGACTTTTGCATATTGGACGCGGGACAGTGTGCCAGTAAGAGATGTGGACAGGCGAGCGCTTGATTTTGTAACTTTTTCAATGCCGAATAAAGCGGTTGAGTTTGTTGCGCATACAGTCGAAGACGAAACCGAAAGGAGTCTTCTTTATTGGCAAGGTTCGACTGAGGGCGGCGCTTCTGGTGATAAGGATGGCGATGGCTACACTTTTGCCGAGGAAATAGCGGCAGGGCTCAATCCCAACCAAAAAGATTCGCATACGAACGGTGGCGTAGTGTGGGATGATAGCGGGCTTATCGACTACAATCCGCATAATTTGGCGGCATACGTCATCAGAAGTGAGCCGGAAGGCGAACTCTTTGAGACGATTAGTGACTTTGCAAAGGTTGGCTCTGTAGTCACTACGCCTACGGGTGATAGGTATGGAACAAAGTTTGCTTATTGGACGCTGGATGGTGTGATGGTACGTGATGCGGATGGTCGTGCACTTGATACCGTCAAGTTTACGATGCCGAATACGGTTGCGGAACTTGTTGCTCATACGTTTGAAGATGAAAACGAGCGGATGAAATATTATTGGTATGGTTCTGCTGATGTTGATTCTTCTCATGATTCTGATGGTGACGGATATACGCTTGAAGCAGAACTTGCCGCAGGCCTTAATCCGCACCTTTTTGATAGTCACACAAACGGCGGTGTCGTCTGGTCTGATTCTGACCTGTTGGAAGTAAACCTTCAGGTTTATGAGCAGGCACACGGTGCGTTGATGGGTGGGAAGTACAGTGACTTCTTCGCCTCTCCGATTGCGGGCGTGGAAGGAATTTCGTTCGGCGAGAATGCTGCGCCGGCCGTCTGCGACTGGAACGGGGATGGTAATCGCGATCTTATCGTAGCGTTTAAGGGCGGCGTTCGCCTTTTCGTCAATAACGGTACGGCGGCGAATCCCGATTTAGCTGAAATGGAAGTGCCTCAAAATCTCGCTTTGGCATTTGCCACGATTGAGAATCCGCTTATCGCAGGCGACGGCGCGAATGCGCTTTATTTCGCATCCTTAGCAGATACGAATGTTTGGCGTTATGCGATTAAGGAAGGCTCTATTACCTCGACGGGCAAAACGGGGCTCTTTGGGGCAATTTGCGGTGATTTGACGCTTATTGACGACTGCACGCTTGATACTCCGCTTTTAGACGGGCTTAG
>JAGBXE010000005.1 GCA_017629455.1 Kiritimatiellia bacterium | reverse complement strand
GTATTTCCTTCAATAGCTGTCGTTCCACGAATAGTTCGAATATGATTGAGTTTACGAAGGCGAACACCCGAAGGTCCTTCCATAACTATACGATAACGCTCAAGTGCCGCGGCAATATCCATAACAAGTCGGAGCGTCTTCTCGCTCGGCACAAACCGCGTCAATTCACATACATCTATCATAACTCTACCAACTACGCTAATCTTTCGGAACCACCTGCCGATTTGGGCGGTCACGCGAGGATGTGTGACCCTACCGTCGACTGGTCTATGTTTCGTTCAATCTATCGTTAGATTTCTCCCTTTCTTTCTGCGAATATTGTACCAAAATCTCACCATCCCCTCCACACTTGACCGCATCTTTTCCAACAACTTGGGTGTGTATATTTCAAAGCCGGAGCATTTTTTCTTTTAACGCGCGTTCAGGCGTGACTTCCCACGAACGCCCTATTCTGCAAATCGCAAATAATGACAAAAAGAACCCTTATGTATATGAGAGCTTAGAGTTAAGAGTTAGGGGTTAGTCGCTAGTGGTTAGTGGTTAGTCGCTAGTAAGAAAGCGGGTGCGGATAAGCAACGCCATAGCATATGGCGAGGCGCAGGAAGGAGCGAGATGTACGCTCCGCATCAGAGCCGAGGAAGCGTGCTGGGTGGCGGAGCGCTGAGCTAAGCGACACGTCGGCGGTGCGGTTCTGCGATTGCGCGGTGGAGCGCGGCGCTAGGCGAGGAGGCGGTATTCCGCCGACAAAGGATAGCGCCCAGCGAAACGCCGCGAAGGCGCAGGGAGCGACGGCGCGGGGAGCGGGAGCGAAGTCGACGCTGCCTTAAGCGCGACGAGTACCCGAGGTGCCATGCGCGGCCTGGTTCGGGGCCGCAGCCGAGCACACCGCGGGAGGTTGTGGCGAGTTGCGCAGGACTCGACCCCGAAGGCGTATATGTATACGTCGAGCGGGTCGATGGACGCGCAAATCGCCCAAGCTACATAGGGCGCACGATTGCCCCGAAACGGGCCGCACGCTGGAAGGCAAGAATGGGGAACGGGGAGTGGGAATAGGGAATAGTGAAGAGGGAAGAGGGAAAAATAGAAAATAGCGGTAGGTGTAGAGGGATAGGGAAGTGGGAGTTACTGCTGATTTACTCCCGTTAGGCGAACGATTACCCACGATGCCGGGATAGCAATTAAAAGCGCAAACAGAAGAGCGCCTAATGCACCCCAAAGGCACAAGCTTACAGGCAAGACAAAACTTGCAGGAAGCCCCCAACTTGCCATAGCCGCGCGAGTTCCTGCCGTGCAAAGCCAGCCGACTGCCGCGCCGCCAAATAGGCCTATGACTAAAGAACCCGACGAAACTTTCAACGCCTCGCCAATAAGAACACGCGATAATTGCCACCGTGTAGCACCAGCAGCGCGAAGAACTGCAAATTCACGCCGCCGCGATTCCGCCGACGCTACAAGCATCGCAATAAAACCTATCGAAATTACAGCGAGAAACACAAACGGTACACGCGCCATTGAGCCAATCAGCTGCGCGCCATGAGCTAGAGTTCCATCGGCAATCTCGTCACGCGCATGTAAGCGCACAGTATTGCCCCGCACCTCGCCATTTTCGCCTTCGCTCCAAGCCCCGTCCAAGGCGTTTACTATTGAGCGTTCAACAGCGCGCCCAGCAGGAAATACTCCATGAGAGGCGAGAAATTCGGGATTATAATTAAGCCATAAATGCGTCATCTTTACTAACTCTTGCGGCCTAATGTCGCAAGCGGCCAACGTATCGAACGACACGAAAACAGGGCCATCGGTGTATACAGGCATTCTATTTAAACCGCGAACAAGAGCGCGGCTAGTAACCATATGCCAATTTAGATCTACGATGCCTACTATTTCAAGCGCCATCTTATGGCCTCTACCTGCGTCGAGCTTTAATTGCTCGCCAAGCGAAAGACCGCGCGAACGAGCCATCATTTCAGTTATTACGCAAGCATCACTACTACCAATCTTCTTAAGTGCCTCTTCACGCGTTCCTTGAACAAACTTAAAATCAGGCAGCCAATCGCTCGCAAGTAAAAGTGCATTGCGATACTGCTTGCCGCGAGCGCCTCCTTTGCGCCCTGAAGCGCCCTTTAATTCTTCGAGCGGTTCGATATTCACTTGAAGAGGTTGAAGCTCTGCAATTTTATTTACGCCTGGAACTGATTTGAGCTTTTCGATATCAAACGCCGAAACGCCGCCTGGGAGAATTGAAACAATAGCATCTGGCCACTCTTTCGACGGAACAAACGGCTTCATCAGCGAAGCTCCCCAAACCTCAACTGCAACAAATGCTCCGTACCCGCAACTTAACGCAATAAGCATCCCAATCGGGCGGCGGCGTAGGCGAGAGCGGCCTGTAGCAGCCTCGATAGGCTTAACGCGAAAGGCTGGCACTAGCGCTAACAGTGCAGCTAAAACAGCAACAATCAATGATGCAACAAGAGTTGCAATTAATGATCTTACACCAATGGCCGCCCCTGCAGGAAACGTTGCCGCATCCATCTTAACGTACTGAAACAAAGCGGCAATCGCACCTAGCGCACCAAGCGCAAACCCAGAAACAGAAAGTACTGCAGCCTCGCCCATAACGAGCTTCGCAACGCCTCGGCGCGTCATACCAACCATGCGCAGTATCGCAATTTCACGGCGCTTCGACTCTACTGCCAAGAAAAGCGAATTAACTAGCAGACAAAGGGCAGTAAGAGCGGCCGCCCACAGCAAAAGAGGCTTGGCGCGATCCATATTGCGCCCTGCATCCGACATAAACTGTGCTGAAAGCTCCTTTGCATCTATCGGCGCGAAAGGCCGCCATTCTTCTTTAATTTGAGAAGCCGTTTCTTGGGAAACGAACATATTAGGATAGCCGCGAACGGGGCGTTCCCATTTTGAGTAGGCAACTATCTTTACCTCATAAGCGCCTTTACGCCCGATAAGCTTAAGACTTTCTCCTACAGGAGGCAACTTCTTAATCCGCCGTTGCGCAAAGAAACCTTTCGTTACAACTGCTTCGCCCTTCTTAAGAGTTACGCCGGACGCTTCCTTGGCGCTCGCCAAAAACGCCATCATAGGCGGGCCTTGCATTACACGGCCATCAGGCCTAAAGTCGACTTGCACGGAACACGTTTTGGCGCCCTTTGCAACAGGCACTTCAACTAAGAGGCGTTCTGCAACCTTAAGCGATTGCGCGTCATTCGTAGTAATCAAAGACTGTGAAAATACTACAGCCCCCACCGCCGCCGCGATACCAACGACGGCGCAAATGCTACGCGCCTTCACTTGTATGTCTCCAAATAAAACTTCGACACAAGCGCCGGATCATGCTCAGTTTCATACGACGCGGCAATGCGCCCGTCTTTAAGGAAATGAACTTTTGAAGCCGCCGCTGCAACTTGCGGATCGTGTGTAACAACGAGAATCGAACACTTTTCGCAACTGTTTATTTCTTTGAAAAGCGCGCAAATATCTTTTGCTGATTTTACGTCAAGATTACCGGTAGGCTCATCGGCAAGAACTACCTCAGGCGACGGCAAAAGCGCACGCGCTATGGCTACTCGCTGGCGCTCGCCGCCGGAAAGCTCATCGGGGAGTTTTTCTTCTAGGCCAGTTATCCCTAGGCGCTCAACTATTGTCGAAAACCTGTCTTTAACCTCACGCGCCGAAAGCTTCGCGCCATCCAAAGCTAGAGGAAGAAGAATATTCTCGCGCACTGTTTTCGATGATATTAGATTAAACGCCTGAAAAACAACGCCTACGTGCCTGCGCCTGAATTTTGCCGCTTCTGAATCACCCATCGAAAGGACGTCTTTACCTGCGATTTCAACTCTTCCGCCATCGGCTTTTAAAAGACCTGCAGCCAAATGAAGAAACGTTGATTTCCCACAACCGCTCGGCCCCATAAGCGCCTCAAACGCACCTTCAGGAAGAGAAAACTCAAAACCTTCTAGAACATTCTCTGCGCCATAACGCTTGCAAACACCGGTAGCTTTCAATGTAAAGTCCTCCCCTAATAAAGACAAAATTCCAATTAAATAAACGCAGTATTAGAGCAAAAAGTTCATTAACAACAAAAAAACGCCGCGCGAATACCGCACGGCGCTTTTTGCGATTTCTCGAAATACGCCTTACTTGGCGATGACGCGAGCCATTTCGAGAACCTTGTTCGAGTAGCCCCACTCGTTATCATACCACGAGCAGACCTGAACGAACGTGCCGTCGAGCTGGATGCCAGCCTTGACGTCGAAGATCGACGTACGGGCATCGCCGCGGAAGTCGGTCGAGACAACGGCTTCGTCGGTGTAGCCGAGAATGCCCTTGAGCTCGCCTTCGCTGGCCTTCTTCATGGCAGCGCAGATATCTTCGTACGTAGCTTCCTTCTCGAGTTCAACCGTGAGGTCGACGAAGGAGTCGTCGCTCGTAGGAACGCGCACGGACATACCCGTGAGCTTGCCGTTGAGAGCAGGAAGAACCTTGCCGACAGCCTTAGCAGCACCAGTCGAGGAAGGAATCATGTTCTCGAGGATGCCACGGCCACCGCGCCAATCCTTCTTGGAAGGACCGTCAACCGTCTTCTGCGTTGCAGTAGCGGCATGGATCGTCGTCATAAGACCGCGCTTGATG
>JAGBXE010000033.1 GCA_017629455.1 Kiritimatiellia bacterium | reverse complement strand
TACGTGGTACTATCCAGTTGCCACTAAAACCAAGACGCTCGTTAACTTTGTGCCAAACGGCCCAGGCTCGGATGTTATTGGAGATAAGGAATATTTCAATCCTCTTTGTACTGGCGATGCTCTTTTTAAAACTCCGTATTTATTGGTTGCAGGGGCTGAAGATGTGCTTTGTGCGGCGCGGCTACACGATTCTGTCGAGCATTTCATCGCTCCGCGTCCATCATTTACGATTTCATTCTGGGCGCGGCTCAGACAATTTGAAGGTAACCCGGTCATTTTCGGGAATAAGGACCTGTCTCGCGAAGGAGCTCCCGGCTTTGTTCTTTGTCAGGGAGGGCGCACAGAACGCGCGCCGAAAGGAGTTGCAGTTGTTTATGGTACTCCACAAGGGCGCGATGTGACTGTTGGTACGTTTGATATTGAGTTTGGCAAGTGGACTTATTATGCGCTTATAGGAACGCCCGAAGGACATCTTTGGCTTTGTCAGGGCCGTTCTGATGGAATGTTCCACTGGATTTGCGCAAAGGCTGAAGATGCGCTCTTGGGCAGTGGGCTTCCGCTCCATATCGGACAAGATGGGCGAGGCGGATGGAAATGGAATTTCAGCGACTCACTTGATGATATCGCCATTTGGAAGCGTTCGCTCACTATTCAGGAGATAAAACAGATTTATCAGGCAGGTTTAGAGAAAAAAGAGCTGAAGGACAGTTATTTCAAGTAATAATCGTGACGCGAAACGGGAAATGGACGTTTGAAACAATTCAGAGTCTATTGCGTCAAAGATATTCGGCTTAAGTCCTTAGGTTTGCTCATTGTTGCGTATGGGGGCGGTGTTTGGTATTATACGCAATAATGAAGATTTTTCTGCATAATATAGTATTGCCGTTATTTTCGGCTGTGTCGTGCTTTGTTGTGGTTATTTTTTGTGGGTGCTCTAATGTTCGCCACGCAAGGGATGTCCAAGACAAACTTTCTTATAAAGCTAGCGACAGTTCCGTAACAACTAATGCTCTACGCGTAAATCTTAAGCAAGCATCTTTAGCAGATCTCGTTAGCTTTGCGCTTACAAACCGTCCGTCTGTTATGCAGAAGATCCTTGCGGTCGAAGATGCGCGTCAAGTGATGCGTGAGATAGCAGCTGACGCGCCAGTGCTGAGCGAGACGCCATGGACGGCGCTTAGAGCGTCTCTTTCAGGTTCGCATTCCGAGACGACTGAGGCTTTGCGAAAAAATGAGAAGCATTGGCATACCGATGGCAGTGCAAGTGCATTAATCTCGATCGATCTACTCTTGTGGGATTTTGGCCGTTACGATGCGCGAGCTTCTGCTCAAGCAGAACAGGTTGTCTCTGCCGAGCTTGAGCTTCAGGCCGAGGTCCTTGCCGTCTGCCGCGAGACTGCCGTTGCGTGGTTTGATTTCCTGGAGCAGCGCGCGCTTCTGGGCGTTGCTAAGACGAACGAGGTGCAATACGCCGACCATCTGGCAAGTGCACAGGCTCGCTTTGACGCTGGAGAGGTAAATAAATTAGATGTTCTTAAAGCGCGTCTCGATCTTGCCGCGGCAAGGCAGAAGGTTGTTGCGGTATCAAACAGCGTTGATACGACAGGCGCCGCTCTTATGCAGGCTCTTGGCGTTGATGCTTCGCGAGGTACCGCAGCAGAGGCTATAGGAATTCAGCCCCTTCCTGTCAATTCCGTTCGTAGGGGTTTTGCTAGGACGACAGAGACGGTCGAAGAGGCTTTTGCCTTTGCTCGCACGAATACTCCTTCTATGCGTGTTGCGCGTGCGCGTTTGAGGGTTGCTTCTCATAATGTAGATTATGCCGTTGCCAATTTGCTGCCGAGCATATCTGCGTCTACATCGTTGAGGTGGGCGGATCCCTTCTGGTATTTTACGTGGGGCTTTTCGGCGGTGCAGTCGATTTATGAAGGTGGCCGCAAGGTGACGGCGGTCGATCGTGCGGCTATCGCTCTCGAAGAAGCTTCCGTTGCCGTCGATGAAGCCGAGCAAAAGCTTTCGCTCGCGCTTGTAACGGCAGTTGCAAATCGCGATAATGCTGAAGAGGCTCTCGTTAGCGCGCAGGCATCGATAAGAAGCGCGAAGGAAAATCTTGAAACTGTTCGTGAGCAGTTTGCAATCGGATCATCTGACCGTATCGAACTTTCCGATGCAATAGCATCCGATTCTCGTGCGCGCGGCGATTGCATTTCGGCTTTCTACGATGGGCAGCGTGCCGAAGCTGCGCTTTACGAAATCCTTGGCGTTCCGCCGATGTTTACGGAGGAGCTTGTGAAAGGTGATCTTAAATGATGAATTCAAAAATTCTTGGCGGTGCAGTGCTGTTATCTGCACTTGGTGCATTTCTTGGCTGCGAGAAAGCGTCGTCTTCGATCGGCGGCGAGAAGAAGCCGGCATATAGGTTTGCCCCAATTGTCCGCAGCGATGTCGTACGCACTGTTGAAGCTACCGGAACTGTAACGCCGCGCAATACGTCGAGCGGAATTCCCGTCGGTGCGCAGGTTAACGGTAAAGTAATTAAGCTTTTCGTCGACTACAATTCATCTGTTACGAACGGTCAGATAGTTGCGCTTATCGATCCTCTCGTTTACGATGCTACATACAAAAGCGCGGTTGCTCAGCTTCAGGTAAATAAGGCTAATGTGCTTGTGCGTAAGGCGGATATTCAAACTTGCAAGGCAGAGCTTACGCTTGCCGAGAAAACGCATCTGCGCAAGAAGGCGCTTGCCGAAAAATCAATGACTTCGATAGCGGATCTTGATGATGCTATCGAACGCCTTGAGAAGGCAAAAGCAGGTTTGGCTAGTGCCGAGGCGGCGTTGGCCAGTGCGGAGGCTTCTGTTAAGCAAAGTGAAGCGGCCGTAAGCAAGGCAAAGGCCGATCTTGATTACTGCACAATCAGGTCGCCAGTTAACGGTGTCGTAATTGCGCGTAAGGTTGAAGAAGGCGAGACTGTCGTTTCGTCGTACAACGCTGTGCCTGTTTTGACGATTGCCGAAGACCTTAAGACCATCTGGGTTGAAGCTACTGTGCCAGAGGCTGATGTCGGCAACATAAAGATAGGCCAGGAAGTTACGTTTACATCCGACGCTTACCGCCGCCGTTTTAAGGGCCGTGTTAAGCAGGTCCGCCGCGCTTCAACGACTACGAACAATGTTGTAACTTACCCTGTAATAATCGAAGCGGAAAACCCAGATGAAATGCTTTTCCCTGGGATGACGGCTACGCTTTCAATTGAAACTGCGCGCGCGGAGGATGTCGTGACAGTTTCGTCAGCGGCGCTCAGGTTCAGGCCTAAGAAAGAAGATTGCGTTGAAGGCGAAGTGCCGCGTGGGCGTAAGATTTGGCTTGTTGGTGAGAACGGCAAGCTTGAGCCACATCTTGTCACTGAAGGCGTGAGCGATGGGTCGTTTGTTGAGATTGAAGGCGGCGAAGCTCTTGAAGGCCGCGAAGCAGTTATCGACTACGAGACTCAGCAAACGGCACTGAAGGCAGGCGGTTCTACAAACAATCCGTTTATGCCAAAGCGCCCGAAGCGCGGCACGGCAGGAACAGCACCAGAACCTAAGAAGAAATAATGGCGCACTTAATCGAAATTAGGGATTTACGCAAGACGTACAACGTCGGCGAAGAACCCGTTCATGCCCTAGACGGCGTTTCGGCGAAGATCGATAACGGCGAATTTGTGGCCATTATGGGTGCGTCAGGTTCGGGGAAGTCGACGCTCCTAAATATACTTGGTTGCTTAGATACTCCTACTGGCGGGTCGTATCTTCTAGATGGAATAGAAGTTGCGCGCAGGTCGCGCTCAGAGCTGGCTCACATTAGAAACTGCAAGCTAGGCTTTGTCTTTCAGAACTTCAATCTCCTTCCGAGAACGCGCGCACTTGAGCAGGTGGAGCTTCCCGATTTGTATCGCGGCGCTTTTTCGCGCGCTCAACGCAGAGAACGCGCGATATCGCTTTTAAAGCGCGTGGGGCTTGGAACGCGCCTTGGGCATACGCCAGCGCAGATGTCGGGCGGTCAGCAGCAGCGTGTAGCTATTGCCCGCGCGTTAATGAATGAGCCTCCAGTCCTTTTTGCCGACGAGCCCACCGGCAATCTCGATACGAAAAGCTCGATTGAGATTATGGAGCTTTTTACGGAGCTTTCGCGCGAGGGTATAACAATTATCATGGTAACGCATGAAGAAGATATCGCGGCATACGCTACGCGCCATCTTGTCATGAAAGACGGTAAACTCGTGCGCGATGATGATAAAGCTCCCGTTAAAGAGAGTGTCAAAGCCGAGGTATGAACGAGCAAGAGGCAAAAGCAAGAATAGCGTACCTCACTGGTGAGATTGCGCGCCATGATCGCCTTTACTATGTTGAGGCAAAGCCGGTAATTGGCGATCGCGATTACGATCTTTTGTATGATGAGCTTCTGCGCCTTGAAAAGGAGTTTCCTTCTTTGCGCGATCCCGACTCTCCGACCCAGCGCGTTTCAGGAGAAGCGGTTTCATCTTTTGCTCAAGTCGTGCACAATCCGCCGATGCAGTCGCTTGATAAGACCCATGCTAAGGGTGAACTTGCGGAATTTGATGCGTTTATCCGTAAGTCGGTTTCAGGCTTTACTTATTTTGTCGAACCTAAAGTCGATGGCGTTTCAATAGCGCTTAAATATTCTGGCGGTAGATTAGTTTCGGCCGCAACGCGCGGCAACGGAACCGTAGGCGATGATGTGACAGCGAATGTCCGCACGATAAGGTCGGTGCCGCTTCAGTTGCCGCCGAACGCGCCTTCGGAGCTTGAGGTGCGCGGCGAAATCTACATGACGCGTGATGGGTTTGCAGCTTTAAATCAGCGTGAAGAATCGCTAGGGCGCGAAGGCTTTGCCAATCCGCGCAATGCTTGTGCAGGTTCGTTAAAGCAGCTCGATCCTAAGGTGACGGCGTCGCGTCCTCTTGATATTGTCGTTTATAATGCTGGCGGTGTTGGGTGCGAAGATTTTAACTGCCACTCCGAGATGATCGCCGCTTTTAAGGAGTGGGGCTTTCCCATTGCGTCGTGGTCTAAATCGTGTGCGACTTTAAACGAAGTCTTTGATGCGATAGATGAGCTTGAAGCGATGCGCCACGATTTTAAATTTGAGATTGACGGCGCAGTTATCAAGATCGATGAGCGTAAGTTCTACGATGTCTTAGGCGCAACCGCGCATGGCCCGCGTTGGGCGCGCGCTTATAAGTATGCCCCAGAGCGTGTAGAGACGATTGTTGAGTCGATAACCGTCCAGGTGGGCCGTACGGGCATATTGACGCCTGTCGCTGAATTGCGCCCGGTCGAGATTGCCGGCTCCACCGTTTCGCGCGCGACACTGCATAATGCCGATCAAATTGCCCGTCAGGATATTTTGATTGGCGACCATGTCTGGCTAGTTAAGGCTGGCGATGTTATTCCTGCAATCGAATCTTCAATACCTTCGAAGCGAACAGGCGAGGAAAAGCAGTTTGTAATGCCGGTAAATTGCCCGGTTTGCGGCGGAGCGACGCTTCGCGTTGAAGGCGAGGTTGCTACAAGGTGTGTAAACCCGGCCTGCCCGGCTCAGCTTTCGCGGCGCATAAGCCATTTCGCGAGCAGAAATGCACTCGATATTAGGGCGCTCGGTGAAACTGTTGTTGATGCGCTTGTTTCTTCAGGAATGGTTTCTGACCCCTTAGATCTTTTTGGCATTAGGCTTGTTGATCTTTATGCGCTTGAAATTTCGGGTCATAGGTTTGGCAAGAATGCTCAGACGGTGATGGAGGCGTTAAATGCCGCGAAAGAATTGCCTCTCAACAGGTGGCTTTTCGCAATCGGTATACCTAACGTCGGTGTTACGGTTGCTAAAGATATTGCTTTAGCTCATGAGAAGTTTACTGACCTACCTAATTCGCCGGTTTTAAATGATGTTGTTGCCAACGATGCGTTAAAGGGCAAGGAAAGGCGCATATTGCCGATTAAGGCCGAGGCGGCGCGAGCAGTTCTTTCTTTCTTTGAATCCGATTATGGCCGATCATTCCTTGAGCGCATGGCCAATCTAGGCATTAATCCCGTTTCTGAAAAACGCGCACCGGCAGCTTCTGAAGGTCCGCTAGTAGGCATGGGGTGTGTTCTTACAGGAACTCTTTCGCGAGCGCGTTCAGAGTATGCTGCGCTGATAGAGGCTGCTGGCGGCATTGTGCAAGGGGCAGTGACGTCGAAGACTAAATACCTTATCGCAGGTGCGAATGTCGGCGCTTCCAAAACGGCGAAGGCGAAAGCGCTCGGCACCGAAGTTATAGACGAGGAAAAGCTACTAAGTCTTCTTAAGGGCGAGCAATAATTTTAATTGCGAAGGCGCACACGTTTCAAGGAGGTGTATTATGACGGGGATTCTGTTTGCTGCAGCGCTTACTATTGAGGCGGCGCTTACTAATGGCGCGGCATTTCTTATTTCAGCACAAGCCGAAGATGGTCATTGGAGCGACCCTCAAATGCCGGCGCTTACGGCACTTCCTTTGTGGGCGCTTTCTGGGTGTGCAAATATCCCGGGAGTAAAGGAGAGTCTTCAGGGCGGCGCATTAAAGCGCGCGGCGGAATTTGTACTTAAGACGCAACGCCCCGACGGCGGCTTTTACGTTCCGAAACCTGGGCGCGGCGGTTCTGGGCTTGGAAACTACAATACGAGCGTATGCCTTTCGGCGCTTTACGATTCGGGGCTTGCTCCGACGCGTGCACTTCTGAATGCGCGTACGTATATTGCTTCGTCGCAGTTGGTGGGCGATGATACAATGGCTGGCGGTTTCGGTTACGATAAGATTTCGCGTCGCAGATATGCCGATTTATCAAATACTTCGTATGCGATGAGCGCAATGGCAAAGACGGCTTCGCTCGAAGAGATGCGCTCATCTGGTAAGCGTGCTGATCTTGATTGGGATAAAGCGATTAGTTTTGTCGAAAATCTCATGGAGCGTGAAGGGCCCGATGCAGGAGGCGCAGCATACAACGAGCGCACTGCCCAAGCAGGAGTTTCCACGAATTCGCAAGGCCGCTTGCATCTGCGCGCTTACGGTTCTATGACGTATGCGGCAGTTCTTTCGATGTGCTCGGCTAAACTCGAACGCGGCGATCCCCGCGTGCGTCAGGCGTTAGAGTATCTTTCGAAGAACTGGACGGTCAGCGAGAATCCCGGGATGGGCAGTCAGGGGCTCTATTATTTCTACGACATTATGGCGCGTGCTCTTAGCGCGGCAGGGGTGGATAGCGTCGGAGGCCACGATTGGCGCAAGGAGCTTTCCGAAAAGCTCATTTCCCTGCAGAGGCCTGACGGCAGCTGGGCAAACGAGAACAACCGCTTTTGGGAGTCCGATCCTGTCTTGTGCACGTCGTTTGCGCTGATCGCATTGGAGTGCTGCCGGCCTCAGAATCCGCACAAGGGGCGGATCAAGTGATAAGGCGTTTCGCAGTTGCGATGCTTTTTGCGGCCGCGGCAAATGCTGCGTTCGGCGCTTTTGATTGCACGGTTGCATTCGACCGCCCGGGGCGAGGGCCGGAATGGGTGATGCCTGTCGGGGCTGGTGATTTTGCCGCGATGGTGAGCGTCGTCACGAATTCCATCGAACTTCATCTCTCGAAAACTGACTATCTTGCCGATATCAATTCAGGCAAGGGGCCGGAGAATCTGCAGCTTCTCTCCCCCGGGCATCTAACGCTTTCGTTCGCATCTCTTTCGACGAACGATTTTACATCCTTCAGGCAAGTCCTGGATCCCGTCCGCGGCACCGTCACGGTCCATATAGGTACGCCCGCGGGGAATATCGAAACCGTAATCTACGGCGACAGATCGTCGGGCGCGCTTGTTTGCGATGTCGTCGATTCTCGCAATCTGAACGAAGCGCCCAAGGCAACGTATTCGCTTTGGCGCACGGGCAAAGGCGTCTTGCCGCAGTATGCGGTCTTCACCGATGTCGCCGCAAACCCGGACGATGGCGGCTATTCCGTTTTCGTATCCTGCGGGAAGGCGTCCAGAGCCGCCGTCTTGCGCACCACCCTCAAAGAGCGGCGGCGCGCGCTCAAGGAATGGTGGCGCACGTTCTGGAGCAAAGGTTGGCTCGTCATGGAGGGAGACAAGAAGGCGGAAACCCTGACT
>JAGBXE010000004.1 GCA_017629455.1 Kiritimatiellia bacterium | reverse complement strand
TCCAGGCATTCCGAAGGATGGTTGATCTTGCGCGTCCAGCTCATGTCGCTCACGTGAATCATTCCGTCGATGCCCTCCTCGAGCTCCACGAATGCTCCATACGTGGTGAAGTTGCGCACCTTGCCCTTCACGCGGCCGCCCACAGGATAGCGATCCTGCACGGAGTCCCACGGATTGGCCTGCGTCTGACGGATGCCGAGAGCGATCTTCTGATTCTCGGAGTCGACGGAGAGAATCTCGACATCGACTTCATCGCCCTGATTGAGCATGTCGCTCGCGCGGGCGACGCGCTTCGTCCAGCTGAACTCGCTGATGTGAACGAGACCTTCAATGCCAGGAGCAATCTCGATGAATGCGCCGTAAGCGGCGAGATTGACAACCTTACCAGAAACGCGAGCACCGACAGGGAACTGATCCTGAACGATGTTCCACGGATTCTCCGTCGTCTGCTTGAGACCGAGCGAGATACGCTCGCGGTCGCGGTCGACATCGAGAACCATAACGTCGATCTCCTGACCAACCTTAAGGATCTCGCTCGGGTGCTTGACACGGCCCCAGCTCATATCGGTGATATGGAGAAGACCGTCAATACCGTCGAGGTCGATGAACGCACCGAAATCGGTGATGTTCTTTACGCGGCCCTTGCGAACTTCGTCTTTCTGGAGAGAAGCAAGAAGTTCCGTACGCTTCTCAGCGAGAGTACCCTCGATGAGTTCGCGGCGGGAAATGATAAGGTTACGACGCTCGTTGGAAATCTTGATGACCTTGAAATCGAACGTCTGGCCGACATAAGGCTCGAGATCCCTGACAGGGGTAACTTCGACCTGCGAACCAGGGAGGAACGCTTCGACATCGTCAATCTGAACAAGAAGACCGCTACGAACAGCGCTCTTGATTGTACCAGTAACAACGCAGCCCTCGACATAACGCTCAAGGATCTTCTCCCAGCGAATCTTGTCGTCGGCGCGGCGCTTGGAAATTTCAACCATGCCGGTCTTGTCGTCTTCAAGCTTGACGACCATAACGCTCACCTTGTCGCCAGGCTTGACCGTTGCATCGGCACCGAACTCCTCAAGAGGAATAGAACCAACCGACTTATAACCGATGTCGACGAAAACGTCGCCACCATCAACAGTGCTGACAGTACCTTCTACAATGCCACCACTTTTAATTGTCGACTCCTGCCCCGCTGCTGCGAGGATCTCTGCCATCGCGGCTGACTTTGCCGCGGGAGCCGTAGGCTTCCTAATTGCCATTTGTTTTTTCTTTCGTTTGTTAGTAATCGCGGATTTCAGCCGCGCTCACCCCGTTTTTGGGCGCGAGAAGCAGTAGTATATCAAAATAATTGTGAAAATATCAAGCCGAAGTGGGATTATCGCACTTCAAACGCGCACTCCTTAGTTAGGCCTGTCAGAGGCTCTATGACTGTTGCCTTCCAAATGCCTACAGGGTCGTTAGAAGCAATACGGAATTTAAGCGAAGCCTTCCCAAATGGAGCGTCAATGTTTCTTTCAAACAGGAATGAAGATGTGCCATCTGGCTTTGTCAGCTTAAAATTATACACAAACCTCGAATTTTTAGCATTTTTCGGAACATCAAGAGCAAAAGCAAACTCGGCATCAGCACCTCTATTAACGGTTTTTGGCGCAGAAACACGCATCTTTTCAAGCTTAAACGGAAGCTGAACGAATACTGAAGCCGACGATAGACCAACTTTCGTAGTCACAGAATCGACCTTACCAAGATATTTATGCGTGCGGACATCCCAAGTGTGAGCCTTTTCCGGGAACTGGAAAGTTTGCTCGGCTTCATCCGATGAGCGCCCTGTCATACGCAAAATCATATAAAGGTTGCCAACGCCATCGGTTAAGCGCACAGCTTCACGGCCTTCAATAGACTCAATTCCCTTTGAATAAAGAACAGGACGCGCACCTGACGATTTAAGAACAGCTAACATCTCGGCATGCTGCTTAAGGTCGAAGTCATTGAAGCTACGCCCCCAGATTTTGACTTCCTCAGAAGTAAACGGATTTTTAGAACGCTTAACACCTAATTCATCATAGTCGCCGGGCATAACGTCCGCTACGATAGTTCCGCCATTTGCCGCGAAACGCTTAAGCGCCTTAACCTCAGAATCGGAAAGCGCAAGAATGCGCGGCAAAAATACAATCTTGTACCCTGCATCCAACTTGCCCGATTCAACTTGTTCGGGAGCGACAAAGTCGTGCTGGTAAAGAAGCGACTCAACTAAATATTGCAGCCCTTGGCGCGAATACATATATTCGTGGAGCGGGCCTTCTTTGTCGATCTGGAACGATTTAGTCTCTTTGCCAAGAAGCGTCGAAACCATCAACGACTCGTGCGAATAGTACAACGCTACTTCGCGCGGCGTCCAATCCCAGAGAAGCGTGTATTTACCTAAGCCATCAAGAAGACGCGAATTACGAAGCGCATCTTTAAGAGCGACAGAGTCGCCGTTTAACGAGCAAGTCGGAATATCAAGAATGTTCCACTGCCAGCTCCATGTGGCAAACCACGTAAAGCCGCCATACCTATGAGCGGCGAACCACCACGGCATAAACGAAATTTGATCTTTAGAAAGCTGATAACCTGTAAAGCCCCACACCCTTAAGTCTGGACGGAACGAACGGTAAAACTCGTCAAAATTATAAATGGCATCACGGCCAAAATAAACCATCGCCGTATACTCATTTGAAAATTCAAGCCCAGCCCTCGTTAGGAGCTTCCAGTAGTCATTTCCAGAAAGTGCCGTCTGCCCAAACGAATTGTAAAGCGCCAGTTTCAAATCAGGATCGACCTTCTTGCCGTTATCGGAAAGAAGCTTAATAACTTCGCACCATCTGTCGACATTGAAGGCGCGCCATTCAAGAAATTCAGCGTACTTACCTGACGCGCGGGCGTCCTTGAGGTGAGCAGGCCCTATTTCAGACCAATTGGAATAAGAAGTTTCATGCCTTTTATTGTATAGATCAATAGTCTTATATTTGCTCTTCATCCGCAAGCGATATTCAGCAATATTTTCAGGCTGTTCGTCAGGCTCCATCTCACAATGGCGCATCGACATGTTAGGCTCATCGCAAACTACACACTGCGTAACACCGTACTTGGCAGTTTTAGCAGCCTCAGCCTGAGCGCGTTTAGCAAGCATTTCACGACCTTTGGCAGTATTGATTTCGCCTGTAGTCCTAACGTTATCCTTATGCGGCCAGCCACAGAAGACATCGCCTCCACCTAAAAAGCCGCCGCCAAGAGCAAGCCCTCCTGCGAGCGTATTAGCACATGAGCGCCCGACTGGAAGAAGTGAAGCCCTAAAGCCAATATCAATAAGCGCCTTATCTGCTTCGTGAATCGTATCGGGATGGACATTGTCGCCCATCGGCCAGATAGAAGCGGTGTAATCATTGTATGTTCGTAGAGTATCACGATCACGAGCATATGCATTAACGCGAGCAGTATCTACAACCTTCCCATCAAGAATCAACTCAGCCCTGAAAATGCCAAGATTTGTGTAAAGAGCGCGCGTAGGCACTTTGACAATACCACTACCAGAGCCTGTTTCAATCACACGGCCAGAGAAATCCTCAAGGCTCCATTTTACGGAACCATTCGGCGCATTAGAAAGCGCGACATCAAAGACGAACGGAGAATCGCCTTTGACCGAATCGGTAACTGACTTAACAAAAAGCTGAGGCCCAACCTTATCGGCAATATCGGCGCCATAATCGAGCGTGCGCCCAGCATTATCAACTACCAAATAGGAAGAAATAACCTTACCGAGATTATGCCCCTTCTTAAGAGGAACTATTTTTCCTGATACGTTTTCAGAACCAATACCCGACGCCCAATAAATAACACGCGCAATCCAAGGATCAAGGAAGTCCGATAACGGAAAATCAATCGCGCGATATTCCGTCTTGTCCATACGTGGGCGCATACGGTGTGATGGATAGCCTACAACACGCCCCTTCCCGATCTTGCCGGATTTCATTAAGTCAAAAACATTCTTATCCCAACTCTGTTCCTTGGAAAACAGCCCAAGGGGGAAGCCCTTCCGTAATGTGTGGCCAGCCGCAAGAAGTTCGAGCTTGGCAGACTTAAGAGCTTTTTCAAAATGAAGAAGCTTTTTATTAGGACACATAATTAAGCCCGAACCTGCCCCAACCGCCTCAATTATCTTCGCGGTCATTTCGCTACCGATGCGTTCTGCCGCTCGTTCGCCAATAATGTAAAGTCCAAACT
>JAGBXE010000003.1 GCA_017629455.1 Kiritimatiellia bacterium | reverse complement strand
TTCAAGCGTTGCACTCCTCGGTAATATCAATCAAAGACCGTTCACGCCTAGTGCAGATAGCTGTGCGTGCAAACAATCCCGATCTTTGCACTACCCTAGCAAACTTATTTGTTGAAGCGATAGCTGCAAACACTAACTCCCAGGGCGACGAACGCGGCAAACAGGCCACAAAGCTGATAGAAGAAAAAGTAAACAACCAACGAGCGCGCCTAGCGTCGATTGCGCAACAAACGGCAGCTCAGCGCATCGCAACGGGGATGGACTCTATACGCATCGATCTCGAAGTTGCCGATCGTGCCTTAAGCCGAACAACAACCGACCTGCTATCTCTTGAAGGCGAAGAAGCGCGGCTTATTGAGATGATGAAAATTCTAACTGAGGTCGCGAACGACCCTACAGCCCATGCAAACCTTCTCTCAAACGACCCAAGATCAAAAGAGATAGCCAACTTAACTCGCGAATGCATGGAAAAAGAAGAAATCTGCCGCGCCATGCTAACGCAAGTAACAAAGCGCCACCCAATGGTGCGCCAAGCTGGGCGTGAGCTTCTCGCCGCGCGTTCGCGCCTTAAGAGCGCGTGCCGCCGCGCAAAGGCAAACGGCGAAGCAGCACTAATTGAAATACGCCCTCGTATCGAAGCCTTAAAGAAGCGCAAAACCGAGCTTGAAGAAGAAAAAGCCCATAATACGCACTTGCTCGCCAAGGCAGAAGAAGAAACAATGCGCGAAGAGCGTAATCTTAAAGCCGCTCACGCTACAATGGAAACTCTTCTTCTTGAACAAAACCGCATTACAACGGCAGCCTCGCAACGCCGTGAAACAATTGTACCAGGGTGCCCTGCCGACACACCTGAAAAACCTGTCATTCCCGATCCTGAGCTCGTATATCCTACATCCATCTTCATATTTACTCTTATTGGCATTGTTTTTGCGCTTATGATCGACGGCATGAACGATCCATTTACCGACGTTTGGGATGTTATACGCCGCGTCGGGTGTCCGATTTTGGCGGCGCTTCCGCACGCAACTGGCAAAAGCCGCAGTGCCATTGTCCGCAAGCTCCATGATGATCCACGCTCTACGTACTCCGAAAGCGTAAGAACACTCCTTCAGCGCATCATGTCGCAAGGCACTAATAAAACAAACTACAACATACTCGTAGTTTCAACTTGCCCTGGCGAAGGTAAGACTATTACATCTGCCTCGCTTGCAGCAGCTTTCGCACAATCAGGGCTTAAAACGATTCTTGCCGACTTCGACTTAAGGCGTCCTCAACAAGCATCCGTGTGGAATTTGTCTCTAACAAAAGAAAAGAGTTTCTCCCATGCCTTGATGACAGCCAAGCACAACCCGCCGAACTTCCCTTCCATAGTAAATAAAACATACATACCGAACCTTGATGTCATCGCTACTCTCCCACCCGATGACACTATCGATCCTGCAACTGCCGTAGGCTCTACAGCAACTAGAGCGTTCTTCGCATGGGCAAAAACGGCTTACGAAGCGATAATCATTGACGCCCCACCGTTCGGCACTGTTGGCGATGTCGTGGCGCTTTCGAATCAAGTAGATTCTGTAATACTTATGTGCCGCCCCGACAGAACTAACGCAAGCCACCTGTCAGGATGCGTTAGATACCTCTCTGAAACCAGCTCAAACGTACTTGGAATCGTAATAAACGATTCCGGCGCAAACGGTAGATCGTTTACGCCGGAACAAAAGCCGATACAGCACATTGACTGCCCGGCAGGCGCTGACCCGCTCGCATTTGAAGAGACGCGTCAGTTCGCCGACGAAGACTAAGTATTACTTAACTTCCTTAAAGAAGCGGCGCATTTCTTCGGGAGTCTTGCATGAAGCAAGCTTCTCATAGCCATTACGCAACGTCTTCGATATAAAGCTCATAAGCTGCAAATACGGCGTTTGCTCGTCATTATTGGCAAGCGTAAGAACGATAATCTTAACTGGCGAGTTGTCGATCGTCTCATAATCGGGCAAAAGACCATTGGCTGTATGCTCATCGTCGAGAATAGCAACGGCACCAGCAATGCCGACAACATCGCTTGAGCGGCCGTGCGGAACGGCAATGCCGTTATCAAGACCTGTAGGCATCGACGCTTCGCGGCGAAGGACGGCTTCAGCGGCCGACTTTGCATCCTTAACGTGGTTGGGGCAAGCTGCCGCCACTTCTGCAACAAGCTTTTCAATTGCATCTTTCTTCGATGTTGCAGTAAACTTTGGAATCATCACAAAGCCCTGCATATAGCGCCCAACACCAGAACGGCCCGTGCAAGGCGAGTCGGCGACATTGCCCAACATCTTATCGACATCTTCGCGGCGAATCGGCTTTGAAATAGACCTAGCAAGATCATTCATTTCGGAAGCCACTTCCATCCATGCCGTCATAACTATAGCCTCTTCGGCGGGAGTGCACGAAACATAGATATTACGCCCAGAGCGGCGAAGCGCGACTTCCATATCGTCCATCGCAACAGACCAGATATTATCGGTCTTCGAAAGAAGCGAAGTAAAGAAGCCTTCGCTACGGAACTCGGCAACAAGGCGCTCAAGCATAAGATCGGCAACATCGCTGCCATTAAGCTCAAAGCATATTTCGCGAGAATTGTCGTTCTGCGGCCTAGGATTACGCACGCCCTTTGCCTTGGGCGTGAAGAGAGCAACGAGAGCAGGCGGCGCGACGACCGTAGTGACGAGCGTCATGAGAATGCCGATGCCGAAAATCTCCTGCGTGAGGTAGCCTGCGGAAAGCCCGAGACCTGCGATAATAAGCGCCACTTCACCACGCGGAACCATGCCTGCGCCGATGCGAAGACCACCGAGCAGGTTGAACCCGCAGAATACTGAAGGCACCATACAACCAATTACCTTGGCGAAAATAGCAAGTACCGTGTAAATTCCGCCGAAAATCAACACGGGGCGAGAGCAAAGCGCCGAAACGTCGACCATCATACCCATGACGCAGAAGAATACTGGCACTAAGAACGTGTAAACGGGCGTAAGCATTTCCTGAATCGGGTGCTTAAGATCGGTGCGCGAAAGCGAAAGCCCCATAACATACGCGCCGATAATCATCGCAAGGCCCATAAATTCGAAGAAGCCTGCAAGCATTAACGCTAAGCCAAAAGCCATCGTCGCGATAACGACAGGGCTGCGGAAGAGCGATTTAAGAACCTTGGAGATGTACCTGGCAGCGACAAGACCTATTGCCGTAGCGCCAAGCCACACGCCAAACGCCTTCATCGCAACAAACCCAATTGCCCCCCAATCCATAGCGCCAGCGGCGGCGCCGGATTTGGCCGCGGCGATATTCGCCGCGATAATTCCGTTTCCGACGGCAAGAACAATCAATCCAAGGACGTCATCGATTACAGCACCTGCCATAATCGTCACACCTTCTTCTGAATCCATCTGTTTCTTTTCAGAAAGTATGCGCGCCGTAATACCGACTGACGTAGCCGTTGACATTATGCCCATATAAAGCGGAGCAGCGCTTGTCATCGCTTCCGCAAGCGGCAATGTCT
>JAGBXE010000032.1 GCA_017629455.1 Kiritimatiellia bacterium | reverse complement strand
CGGCATATCCATAAAGTAGCGAAGAATTACTGCCTCGCGCAACTTTTCAGGAAGTTCCGCTACCGCATCTCGCAAAAGCGCCCCATCAACTGCCGCGTAAAGCGACTCTTCACTATACAATTCAAAAGAATCCCCCGGCAAATCATCGGTAAAAGTTACATTCTCCTCCGATTTCCTTCGCTTGGAGGCGCCATGTTTCCTAACCAAAATTGAGCACATCCAGGAAAAGAATGACTTAGGCTTTGATAATTTCCCTACTTGCCTAACTGCTTCCGCCATCGTGTCATAAACAAGACCCTTAGCCTCATTTTCATCGCTACAGACGTTTTTGGCAACAAAAAGCAATTTGGACGCGTATTCACGCTCCAATCTCGCAGCCCCAGCTTCTGGATCATTCTTAATTTCGTCTACTATATCCACAATGACTCCAGCAATGGAATTTTGTCATTAATATAGTATCATTATAACCTAAATTCCTTCACCAGATTTTTACAAAATCGTACATTCACCCACTCAAGATTCCCTTTTCAAACCCCAATCATATACAGTAACATCTATAGACAAACCCATTAGAAATGTTGCCAATATAGAAATGTTGCCAATTCTCTCATCTCCTTCACCTCTTTTCTCATTCCTCATTACGCATCACACTTCACTCTTTACCCTTTTCTCTTCACTCAACATCAACCGATTTATATCCCGCAGAACCATCGACGTTTTTCCATGTGAGGTAATAACGGCCGCGGAAGCCACGAAACGCAACTTTGCCTCCATTCGCTTTTGCGGTAGTCTTTGTCTTCCATTCGCGATTAATCAGATCGTCCATTGCGTAATACGCCGTCTTGGGGCGCATGTCGCGCGTGAAAATGCCGCTAATGGACGGCTCTCCCGGCGCACCGCAATCGTCCACAACATTCCACCAGCTAATACCATTCATCTTTTCAACAGCAAACCAGGCACGATAAAGATTGCGCATAATGATTGCCTGCACCATCTGACCGCGAGTCGAATTATCGGGCGCGGTAATTGTAATCTCCGAAAGGTGGATTGGGCGATTTGCCTGCGAAAGCGTGCGGAAACGCGCTGCGACCCCTTCCGGACGCAAATATGAAGGACCTTTTCCAAGCGAAATATTAACACTTTCGGCTGGGTCGAATAGATGCATCTGGGAGCCAACAACATCGATGCGAGCACCATTAGCAATAAGGTCCTTCGCCTGCTCAAAAAATGGCCCCATATTGTGTTCATTGATGTTTAGCCAAGCCTTGGCAGGAAGATATTTCTGCGACCACATAAATGCCTTGTACGCATAATCTGCAGGCATCGGCCCATAGAGGCTACGGTCAAATGGCTTGCCGCGCACAACCTTGCGACCAAAGAGGTCATAATCAGTCGCGCTTTCGTTTACAACATCCCACGAATCGACTCGGCTACCATAACGCTCGCCAATCTTGCGAATGCGCTCCTCATAATAACGCTCGGTAGCAGCAAGGAAAGTTGGGATTAACTTCCCAATTTCTTCATCGCTTAGCTTCGCATAAACCTTCTTCCATGCAGCATACCATGCTGCGGTGTAAGCGCGATCACACGCACAAATCGGATTGCGGAAATCAGGCCTAGGAATCTTTACACCAGTTGCGCGTTGAAGCGCTACCTTCTCGGATTCCGGGCAAAAATCGTCCCAAAGCCAAGTCGGTGTGTGCCATTCAATATTACCCCATACGAGCGGATGGCCATGGATGCGCACTCCCCGATGGCGCAAGAACGCAATCACTGGGTCGGGGGCTGGGCGGCGCCAATGCGGCTGATCCTTCGGTTGTGGGCAAGAGTTCCAAAAGTTCTCAGTATCTTCATAGCGCTCTTCAAAACGCGGCGCATGAGCATAAAGCTCAAGCGTGCGCCAATAAAAGGCAACTGTCGCGGAGTTGAAAAGCGTACCGTAAAGCTCTTTGTAGCGATCGTTCCACTCCTTTTTGCCAAGCTGGTTAAAGTTGAAGATATGCGCACCAAAGAAAAACGCATGCGTCTTCTGCTCAATCGCGATTTCAGCGCCATCGGGAGCAGAAACCTCCACCATCGCATCGGCCTTTCGATATTTCTCAATGTCGGCATCAATTTTCGCCTGAACATCGTCATTCCATACTTTCCAATAAGCATCAGCCATTACTGAGCGGTCGACCTTAAAGTCGGCAAAAGCAATCATTGCCACCGCCACCAGCGGAAATGTGATTAATAATTTATTCATAAAATTTCCTTTCTTTTTAGAGATGAGAGATGGGAGATGAGACCTCATACCTCATTACTCATATCTCATTACTATTCTTAGCTCCACCTTCTATCATTCGCCCACTCCTTATCCCATTCTTTCGTGGGAGTCCAAGGCGCGGGGAAGTCCTTGCAGGCTTGCTTTTTGATGAGCTTTTCGTTGAGTTCCGTAATTCCGAGCCCTGGAGCATTCGGCACCTTGATAAAGCCGCCTTCATAAGAAAGCGATGGCATTACAATATCGCCCCACCAAGGCACATCAACTGAATGAAGCTCAAGCGCCATAAAGTTGCGTGTCGCCGCGGCGACATGAACTGCCGCAAGGCAAGCAATGGGAGATTCAGCCATATGGATATTCATCTGCACGCCATAGTCCTCGGCCATGTCACCTACCTTCTTAGTTTCCATAATGCCGCCGGCCGTAAGGAGGTCGGGGTGGACAACTGCAAGCGCGCCAGATTCAAGAAGCGGTTTAAAGTCTTCCTTAAGATAGATATCCT
>JAGBXE010000031.1 GCA_017629455.1 Kiritimatiellia bacterium | reverse complement strand
CGCTTGGTGGGAAATAATAAATTTACTGAAAAGAGGAGAGTTATGAAATACGCAATGAAAGTATTTGCATTAACTGTGTTTGCAATGGCGGCATTTCAATTAAATGCTGCAGTTCTCGACGAATTGATGCCTGTACCAGTATCGGTAGAAAGAATTGCAAAATCAAAGCCAGTTGAAGCTTCGGCGCTTCAAGAAATAACAGTTGTTACTGGAAGTGTCGAAGGAGCACCCTCGCGTGTGGCTGATGAAAGTTATAAACTTGAAATCACTACTGAAGGCGTTAAGATTACAGCTCCCACCGAAAAAGGTGTAAGGTACGCCAACGCTACGCTTGCGCAGCTAAAAGCGCTTGCAGGAAGTGGCGCTTCTCTTCCGGCAGTGGCGATACGCGACTGGCCGCGCTTTCCCGTGCGTGGGCTTATGATCGATTGTGGGCGCAACTACCAAAGTATTAAATCGATTAAGTCTCTTCTCGATCTGCTTGCCGATTATAAGATGAATGTTTTTCATTGGCATCTTACAGATCAGCACGGCTGGAGGCTGGAGTCTAAAAAATACCCAGAGCTCCAACGCGCCGAATCATTCTCGCGCAATGTTGGGCTTTACTACACGCAGCGCGAGTTTGTGGAAATCGTTCAATACGCTAAAGAGCGCGGCATTACTGTCATTCCTGAGCTTGATGTTCCTGGACACACGCGCGCATTTAGGAAGGCATTCAATATCGATAAGATGAATTCGCCAGGAGTAGATAAGATTGTTTGCGAGTTAATCGACGAACTTTGCACGCTTGTTCCTGCTGACGATATGCCGTATGTCCATCTCGGCACAGACGAAGTGCGCACGCCCGAGGAGCGTGTACCTGCCGAATGGTACTTGAAGTGGGGAGAGCGCGTTTCAGCAAACGGCCGCAAAGTTATTGGGTGGATTCCTGGCCACTCAATGAATAACATTAAAGGTTCTATACAAAATGTATGGGGCTGGGATGAGCACCCCGTAAGCGGCAACGAGCCATATATCGACTCGACGATGATGTACTACATAAATCATGTCGACCCAATGGAGCTTTTAAGTGCAGCAGCGTATCAGCAGCCTTGCAGGTTCGGTACGAATGAAGAGGCTAAGTTGGGCGCGACGATTGGCGTATGGCATGATGATGCTCTGAAAAGCCCCGATTCGCTGGCGCGCGAAACATCGATTGCGCCAGCAGTTGTGCTGCTGTCCGATTCGTTCTGGCGCGGCCGCGAGAAAAACTTATTCCATTTCTACGGCAGGCTCCCCAATTACGACCGCCCTGAATATGCAATGGCAATTGATCTTGAGCGCCGCGCCTTAGCCCACCGCGACAAAATCTTTTCGAAGAGCGATTGGCCGTTTGCATTTGTCCGCCAGACGAATTTGCGCTGGCGCATGAGCGATTGTAAGAGCGGTAAGATCATAAACGAAAAGATTGCACAAGCTACAATTTATCCGCATCACTTTAGGTTCCCTCGTTCGTGGTACGTAAGCGCCAAAGAAGGCCGCGTAAAACTTGAAATGTGGGTTAAGTCGCCGGTCGAACAAACGGTAGGAGCGTGGATCGGTTTTACGGCTTACAGCAGGTCGTCGGGGCGCATGGCGGAAAGTGCGATTCCAGCCGCCGGCGAGTGGAGCCGCCACGGTTCAACTGTCGAAATCAACGGCGAGAAAATTCTCGCGCCAAATTGGAATTTGGCAGGCCAGGCAAAAAACCTTTCTGAAATTGCATTGAGCGATGAAGAGTATTATTTGCGCGAGCCGACGAAAATAAAATTAAGAGCCGGCTGGAACCACGTTGCACTTGTAGTCGATAAGCACCTTCCTAAAACTTGGAAGTGGGTAGCTACGTTTATTCCAGTTGCAGGAACGAGCGAAAAGCCGTGCGAAGTTAAAGGCCTTGAGTATTCGAGCGAAGCGCCTCTCGAAATTCCTGAAAGCGTGTTTGCTTATGCGCCGTTCTCGCGCCAAGAGCTTGGCACAGCCACGTGGCGCCGCCTAGCCAAGGCCGACGAAGCGGCAGATGCGGCATGGGCGCAAATCAAGACGAAGGAAGAGTACGATCAGCGCCGCCTTGAAATGCGCAAGCGCGTAGTCGAATTGATGGGCGGCTATCCCGAGCGCACGCCTCTTAATCCAAAGGTTGTCGGCACGATAAAGCGCGATGGGTATTCGGTTGAGAAGCTTTATTTTATGAGCCGTCCTGGAATGATCGTTACGGCGCTTCTCTTTATGCCTGATCCTACAATCTTTAAGGCGCCATACCCGGCTGTTGCAGTTGCGTGTGGTCACGACAGCCAGTTAAGTAAATTAAACGCAGGCTATCAGCGCGGGTGTGTGCTCGCGGCAAAAGCCGGCATCGCTGCTCTTATCTACGACCCGATCGAGCAGGGCGAGCGCGGCCAGCTTCCGCGCGTGCGCGGCACAACAGGCCACAATACGATTGGCGTAAGGGAATTGATGATTGGTAAATCCATGGCCATGACGCGGTTGTGGGACGGAATGAGGGCTATCGATTATTTAGTATCGCGCAAAGAGATTGACTCTAAGCGTATCGGAGTTATGGGTAATTCTGGAGGCGGCACATTAAGCTCGTACATTGGCGCCTTTGATGAGCGCGTCAAAGCGTGCGCGCCAAGTTGCTATATCTCAACGCTGAGAGATGTCTGCCACGAAATAGGTCCGCAAGATGCAGAGCAGAATATTTTCGGTCAGCTTGAGGTAGGCTTTAATCATGCCGGTATTCTCTTGCTGAACGATAATGCTATGTGCCTTAATGCGAGCACGGGAGATTTCTTCCCCATTAATGGTTCGCGCACATCACATAAGGTCGCACGCGATTTAGCAGAGCGTCTCGGGTGTGGTGAAAAGCAGGCGCTTATCGATGTTCCAGGGCCACACGGCTGGAAGGAGTCGGCAAGGACAGGGTCGGTAAATTGGATGCGCTATTGGCTTAAGGGCGAAGAGTTAGCGCGCGAAATAAATCTTGAGGCATTGCGCAAGCTTGATGTCGGTTTTGATTTGAAAAAGGTTGATACGGGGCTTAAAAAAGAAGAAGGCTTTATCTCGCCTAATGGTTGGATTGAAGAAATGAGCGAGTTTAAGAATTATTACGACATTCTCCGCGAAGAACTTGCAAGCATAGAATCAAAGCGCCGCGCTAGGCCAAAGGCTGCCGAGGTGCGAGCTATTGCGCGCATTCCGCATTCGTCCGAGGTCGATATGCCGGTAACTGTAATTGCGCGCGAAGGTATTCAGGGTGGCGAGCGTCTTTTACTCGTCTTTACTCGCGCAGATGGCGCGCACGTACCGGCAGTTCTATTTAAGCCTGCCGAAGTTAAAGGTGCAGCGCTCTTCGTTGGCGATTTAGGGCGCGGCGAATGGGCTGATGATGTGAAGCGGTATTTCGCTGCGCAGAAAGCCGTGCTCGTGGCGGACCTTTCAGGTTTTGGAGAAGCTGCAATTCCAAAGCGGTGGTATGCCTACCAAGGAATTTCTTCCGATGGCGTAGCAGTAATGCTTTCACTGCTTGGAGAAAATCTCGTAGGGCTTAGGGCTGGCGAAATTCTCGCACTTGCAAAATATCTCAAAGCAGAAACTAAAAACTTTGTTGAGATGCGCGCATCGGGTGATGCCGCCATTCCTGCAGCGCACGCATTTGCGGCGGGGCAAGGGCCGTTTAAGTTTTTAACAATCCTAAGGCGCCCACCTTCATGGAGCGAAGCTTTCCGCGATGTTGATGGGTATAAGTCGTATCCGTTTTCCAATGTGGTTCCTGGTGCGCTCGTCAGTTACGACTGGGTCGATTTGTAATAAAGGAGAAGTGCCGTGTCAGTAAGCAGAAGAAATTTTATCCGCAGTGTCGCCGCATCGGGCGCGGCGATGGCCGCACCAGGTTGCGTTACGCGTTTATTTTCGGATGAGTTTGACGAAAACTTAACTGTCTTTCTCTCCGATATTCATGTCACCGGGCGCGATGATTTTACGCGCTGGCTTTATACGCGCACCGAGCTAGCTAAGCGCGTCAATGAAATTCTCGCCATGCGTCCGCGTCCGCGCAATGTCGTTACATTTGGCGACCTTTCGCTGGGCGTTGGCGAAACGTGCGACTACAGCCTTGCAGTTAAATTGTTAAAGCCTCTCGTCGATGCAGGTATACGCGTTACTCACGCCATGGGTAACCACGACAACCGCGCGCACTTCCTTGAGTATTATCCGGGATACGCAAAGTATTCTGCAGTTCCCGGGCGGATAGTTTCGGAAGTTGATTTAGGGTTTTGCGATTTAGTGCTTCTCGATACGCTTGAAGGCGATAGGCTCAACGGCGGCGGGTTAGTCGACGGCGAATTAAATAAGGCTATGCTTGAATACATAGCCGATACTTTCCCGAAGAGAACGCGTCCTTTTATAGCCGGCGCCCATCATGGAGTTTACGATATTCCCAATGGCGGTAAAGAGCTCTCTTCAGCGCTTATAAATTCTCCCTATTGCGTCGGGTGGGTGCATGGGCATGATCACAATTGGGTTAAAAGGTCGATTGTAACTTGGGGCAACAAGAACGAAGATACGATACGCTCTCTCACGCTTCCGTCGGCGGGGCTTTGGGGCGATATCGGTTATGTCGTATTCCGCACTGACGAGGAAGGCGCCGTAGCTTCTTTAGTCCAGCACGATTATTGGTTTAACGATGTTCTTCATCCTGGTGAGAGCCGCCCTCAAACGTGGCAGGATATCTTAAGAGAAAATAAAGGCGAGACGTGCCGCTTTTCGTTTGAACGCCGCCAGCGCAATAAGAAGGCTTGAGAAAAAGTAGAGGTGTTTTACGTTATGAGGATGATAGAAAAGGTAAAGGCTAAAGCGCGCGAGAATATGATGCGCATAGTTCTCCCCGAAGGCGACGAACCGCGCACGATGGAAGCAGCGCGCATAGTCCGCGAAGAGGGCATTGCAGATCCTGTTCTTTTAACAGCTAATGAGATTACGAGCGAGAGCAATGCTGAAAAGCTTGCAGCGTATCAGCACGAGCTTTACGAGCTTCGCAAAGCAAAAGGTCTTACCTTAGAGCAAGCCAAACAATTAGCATCACAGCCGATGTACTACGGAATGGTGATGGTTAAAAAAGGCGAGGCCGACGGCCTTGTTTCAGGTGCTGTCCATTCGACCGGCGATATGCTGCGCCCTGCGCTTCAGATTATTAAGACGAAGCCCGGTATGAAACTCGTTTCGTCGAGTTTTCTTATGGAGTGCCCTGTAAGGTCGATTGGTGAAGATGGGCTTATCGTCTATGCCGATTGTGTGGTAAACCCCAACCCCGACGCCGAGGAGCTTGCGCACATTGCATTGGCAAGTGCCGAGACGGCGCGCACATTGTGCGGCATCAAAGAGCCGCGCGTTGCTATGCTTTCCTTCTCATCAAAGGGCAGTGCCGAGCATCCTTTAGTCGACAAGGTTCGCCGCGCTACGGAAATAGCGCGCGCCTTAAAGCCAGATCTTCTTATTGACGGCGAGCTTCAATTCGATGCTGCGCTCGTGCCAAGCGTTGCCGAAGCGAAAGCAAAAGGTAGCTCAGTAGCCGGCCGCGCGAACGTGTTTATTTTCCCCGATCTTCAAGCAGGAAACATTTGCTATAAAGTTACTCAGCGTCTAGGCCGCGCCGAATGCTTTGCGGTTTTGCAGGGTTTAGCTAAACCGTGCAACGATCTTTCGCGCGGTTGTAGTGTTGAGGATATTGTAAATACGATTGCGGCAACTGCCGTACAGGCACAAGGCCGATAAAGGAGTACGTTAAATGAAAAAAATATTTACGCTGTCAGTCCTTGGCGTGGCATTGCTTTCAGCTATGCCCTCGCGTGCGGGCAATGAGGGGCTTTCCAATTTTGGTGTTGCCTATTACCCCGAGGCGTGGCCGGAAACGCGCTGGGAAACCGACCTTGAGCTTATGAAGGGCTTGGGGATAAATCTTATCCGCATCGGCGAATTCAATTGGTCGAACTTCGAGAAGGAAGAAGGCGTTTTCGATTTTGCTCCGTACCTTAGGCTTCTCGATCTTTGCTCAAAGCACGGCATTGAGGTGATGATGTGTACGCCTACTGCCGCTACGCCCAAGTGGATGCAGGCCGATTATCCCGAAACCGAGAAGACGCGCCAAGACGGTTCGCAGCCTGCCTGCGGGATTCGCCAGTCGTCGTGCGTGACGAGCGAGCGTTTTCGCTTTTTCTCGCGCCGCGTAGTTGAGCGCATGGCAGAAGCCTTTAAGAACCACCCGGCCGTTACATGGTGGCAGATCGACAATGAGCTTCATATTTTCGGGGCGACGGGCGAATGCTGCTGTAAGCGATGCGAGCAGGCCTACCGCGAAGACTTAAAGCGCCGCTATGGAACGCTTGAGAAACTTAACGCAGAGTTCAACGGTTGTTTTTGGAGCGCGCGCTTTACGAAGTGGGAAGATGTGCGCCTTCCGCTAGATCATCGCCGCCCTGGCTGGCGCCGCGATTATCAAAGGTTCTTGGGCGAGCAGTTCCTTTCGTACGCGCTTGAACATGCCGAGATTTTGCGTCGCGCAAATCCAGCGTGGCGCATTACGTCGAATAATCCGTCGTGTTCGAATTTTATGCGCCACGATATTCTCTACCGCGATTTAGGCTATGCTTCGGCCGATACTTATTGCGCCTCAACCGATCCTTCTACAGTTACGCGCAATGCGTGGCGCTGGACTATGTTCCGCGGGCTTACTGGGCAGCAGCGCGCATTTATGGTTGGCGAGACGGGGCCGTTTTGCTTCGATACCGACAATGAGCGTTCTTTTGAATTTGTAAAGCCTTGGTTTTGGATGATGGTCGGCTATGGAGCCGAGAGCGTCCTTTACTTCAGGTGGAGAATGTCTGTTTCGGGCGAAGAGACGCACGGTGCGATATTGCCGTGGAACGGCCGCAAGACTTTTCTCTACGATATGATAAAAAAGCAGATGGACGAATACCGCAGCTTGCCGGTGTCGATTGCAAAACTGCCGCTCCAAAAGAGCGATGTAGCTATAGTCCATGATGCCGACAGCCACACTAGCACGCTTTCGTATTCGGTAACTTTCAAAAAACGCGATGAAACAATGGATACTGAAGAGTATCTCCTTTACGCGCTTGAGCGCCGCGGTGTTAATACAGATATCCTGCAATTGGCCGAGGACATGGATTTAGAGCGCTATAAGGTGGTGTTTTTCCCGCTTTGTCTTTCAGTTTCGCCAGAAATACGCGCTAAAATTCGCAATTATGTAAAAAATGGAGGCGTAGCAGTAGCCATATCGCGCTTTAATTCGCAGTCGCCGCTTGGTGGTTACTATTATCCAGAGGTTTATCCTGTCGGAGAGACGGATTTATTCGGCATTGAGATTTCAGAGCGCAGGAGTATCAGCTGGGGGAGCGTCGAATTGGCCGAGATGCGTACAGCCGAGGCTCTTTTAAGCCATAAGACGGGCTGCTTTAAGGGCGCGCCTTTATTGACGCGCAATAATGCGGGGCAGGGGGCGGCATATTATTGCACGAGAAATTTAGATGAGAATTCGGCAATTGAGGTGTGCGAAGCCGTTTTGAAGCGCGAGGGCTTTAAGCTTGGCGAGGCGCTACCAAAGGGCGTCGTACGCAAGACGCGCGGCGATTATGTGATTATCGTAAACTACACAGAAAGTGAGGTTTCCCTTCCTGCCGAAAAGGGCGAGGTTTTGTTTGGCGATTTGAAAAAAGATTCATCGCGTATGGTTATTCCTTCACTCGGCGTAGTTGCTGTAAAGGGTGAGAATAGCCAAAAATAGAGAGAAAAAAATTTTTTATGACCCCCTTGTCACCCGAACGGGTGTATGGTATAATGCGCATCGTTGGAAGAGGTATTTTCCCTTCGGGGTGTTAATTTTACGTAAACAAACAAAGGAAAAACAATGAAAAAGCTCATAGCAACAGCGGTTGTGGCGGCGGCGGCCTTTGGCGCCTTCGCTATTGAAACTGGCGTGCGGTTTGAGAATCTCGAGCGTGGTACGACCACGGTCGCAGCTCTCAATACGGCGGCTAACGAAGTTCACAATACGGATAACTATATTTATTGGTTAGGAGACGTAGCCAACACATATACGGTTTATGATTGGACGGCTGCTGAAGAGAAGAAGGCTTCATATGCCCATCCTGCACCTTGGGCATCGGAAGGCGTTGTGTCGTCAACGAATGCCTTGTCCGTTAAGACAACGTTTGGTAAGCCTCTTTCATTTGCAGTAAATGGTGATGGCTCGGCTGGCAATATGGGCATCTATTTTGATTCGCTCATCAAGTTCACCGTTTGCGAAGAGGCCCCCGAGGCTAATCTTTATGAGGATGCTAAGATTGCGATGTGGCTTCAGGAGGAGTACGATGAAGAAGACAATATCATTGGCACTAACCTCATGGTTAAAGCGGGCTTCCTCTCCATTGGGGAGAATGGTGTTGAGGTTTCAAATGCCGTTTACACTGTGGGGAATCAGTTGATAGATGGCGCGTTTGCTGATAAATGGCATCGTGTTACGATTAAGACGATTGCAGACATCACTGATGGTTCTGGTGTTCCTGGTTTTGCGATTTATATAGATGGTAATAATACAGGGGCCGACGCGATGTCTTCGGATGCGGCGAAGTGGGATGACACCTTTACGTATGCCCTCTCTGAAGCTGCGGCACATTTGAATGAAACGGGGTGTCTTTTCCCGTCTATGGTTCAGGGGGCTACTAATACTGACAAGTCCATCCTTAACGCTGTGCAGTTCGACGGCACCGGCTCGATTAACGAACTTCTGTTTACGGCTACGGCTCCTGCGTTTGCGAAGGACTACGTAGCCCCGAAGGCGACTATACTTGTCGGTGAAAACGACGTTGGGTCGGGATACAACCTTGGGACATTCACCGGAATTGTTGAAGCTGTCAATGCTGAAGCGGCGAAGGGTACGGACGGTGCGGAAGTTGCGATTAAGGTCATACTCTCGGCTGGGCTTGAACTCAATACCCCTGTCGAGTTTGCTGATGCACATGCTACAGTTGAACTTGACTTCAATAGTATGATTATTACGAACAAGCTTGTCGACTGCATTATTACGAACAATGTGAAACTGACGGTGAAGGATAGCATCGGAACTGGCGGTATTTATGCCACTCAGCAGGATGGTGGCGCGATTTGCCAGGGCAATACGGGCGAGTTGAAAATAATCAGCGGTAATTTCTGGTCGAACATCGAACTTCTTGATATGGGGGAAATCCAGATTTTCGGCGGTTCGTTCCAGCAGGATGATGCGAACATACTCGAAGACTGGCTCGCTGAAGGCAAGATCCTCAAAGTGGTTGAAGGTGCCCTGAATCCAGTTGTAGATGCGTTCAATGTGACTATCAAATATAATGACGAAAAAACTGCAGATGTAGTCATGACGGTAGCTACGGGTACGCTCGCATCTGAAATTCTTCCTGAAAATCTGACATGGGAAGGCTACAACTTCACTGGTTGGGATCCTGAAGTCACGGAAGAGACCACCATCACTGAAGATACCACCTTCACGGCGCAGTGGACCGCTAAAACGTACACTGTCAGCGTCGCTCCTGCAGGTGCCAATATGACGGTTGTTGTTACCAAAAATGGCGAAGACGTTGAGTATGCTCAGTCCTATACGGTCAACTATGGTGATGATGTCTCTGTCGTCTATGTGGCGGTAGATGGCTACGAGCTTACTGGTCAAGCAACGTTCACGTTCGAGGACATTGCTTCTGATGTAGAAATTACTGCGCCAACAGCTACAGCTATCAGTTATACGATCAGCTACGATGTCGATGGTATTGCGGCTACCACCTACACTGTTGCAGACCTCAATACTACGATTGATCTTCCTACCGCATCGCGTGAAGGTTACACGTTCGATGGTTGGACTAACGAGACATACACGGCGGCAATAAAGAGCTTTACGATTACCGTACTTGGTAATGTCGAGCTCTATGCTAAGTGGACGGAGAATCCTCCTGCAACGCCCGTGATTCCGGAAGGTGAAACCTCGGTTGAGGTTGAGGTCAATATTCCTGAAAATGCAAATGACGAAGAGATTGCTGGCATTCTCAGCGAGGCCGTGAATTCTGTTAAGGTTGCTGAGCCGAGCGTCCTTGAGACAGCTGACCAGAAGGCGGAATATCAGAACCTCTTTACGAAAAAGGCTGAGATTGTCGATGGTAAGGTGGTAGTCACTGCCGAAATCAAGGAAACAGTTAAGGAAGCCGTTGCTCAGAGCGCAGTTGATGTTCTCAATGGTGTTCAGTCGGCGACGGTAGAAGTTCCTCAAGGTCTCTTCTACAAGGTCACGACGATGACATCGCTCGATGGTACGGGTGCTGATGAGACTAAGGGTATCTCGAATGGTGCTGGCATCAGCATCACGAAGCCCGGCGACAAATCTGGCTTCATCAAGATCCAGATCGGCACGCAGGCTTACTAATAAGCCGCGAGGCTAGAAAAGCCAAAAAAAGAGCCGCGTACCAACGCGGCTCTTTTTTTGTGCAAATGCGTGACCACGAAATGTATAGTGCGGTGGTGCTGAAACTTTGTTGAGCCCTACGGGCGACCACGAAACACTTAGACTTGCTGGTCGGCTTCGCCGTCCTACGCGCTTTTATCGTATGGTAGCTTGATGCTTCGCATCGCAACATCCGATTCAAGCGCTACGCCTTACGGCGTGGCAAGTCTTCGTGACACGAACCGGCTCTTCGAGCCGTCATGAAAGAACACCAAAAATACAATATTTTGCACCGTAATCTCATGAATATTCCCAATGTCATATAAATGAAGAGTAAGAACTTTTGTGTACTTTCGTGACGGCGGAGCCGTTTCGTGTCCGGTGGTGCGGCGATTGCCCGACAGGGTGAATCGATAGTGCTCAATAAACTTTATGTGTAAACGCAAGTAATTCTTGCATTTACTTTTGGACATCACACTATTTTTTTCAACATCACACAACATAAATTCTCTATGCTATTTATGTGTGAATTATGATATAATGCACAACCGAAAATCGTTTGAGTGTCTCTCGTGCAAACGAGAGAACGCTTAAGTGCCGTAAACAAAAAGGATCTACTAACGCTTAAGTGGCTCCAGAATACCGTAAAAACGGGTAATGTAGCGTGCGTTTCGCGCGCGACAGGTTTGCTATTTTCTTCAATCCGTTTTGCTACCCTTGCTGCCCTTGCAGCACTCCCCGCTACGCGCGCGTACGCGGTAGACGGCTCAGCGTCCGTTACAGGTAGCGATATTGTTTTCTACGGCGCCACGTCGACAAACTGGGTAAACGGTTCTGAGCTTATTCTTACATTTGAGAGCGAAGGCTCGTTTATTCTCCCTGGCAATACAAAGGCTCGTATTCTCGCTGTCGGCGGCGGTGGCGGCGGTGCAGGTGTTTGTAGTGCTACGTCAGGTATGACAACATACTTTGGTGCCGGTGGTGGCGGCGGCGCAGGTGGTATGGTTGAAGTTAATCAAGTCTTTACGGCAGGCACTTATTCAATTTCTGTAGGTGCTGGTGGTGCAGGTGGAGCTTCTGCTAGCTCGCATAGTGCTGGGCGATACAATGGTTCGTCAGGTGGTGATACTGTAATTTCAGTTAACGACGCGCCCGTCATAACAGCCTATGGTGGTGGTGGTGGCGGCGGTGAAGCTGCAGGTCTTAACGGTGGTAGCGGCGGCGGTGGTTCGCAGTACCGTGCAAGTTCTACTTCTGGACAGGTTCGCAATGGGGGTAATGGAACTGTTGG
>JAGBXE010000030.1 GCA_017629455.1 Kiritimatiellia bacterium | reverse complement strand
AGCAACCATGAACGCCATCGAAAGCGGGAAGCTATAGCCAAAAAGTTCAATCATCTTAACAGGCGAGAACATCGCAGCTAAGAGGAGCGCGATACCTGCAGTAGCAAGGAATGAAGTCTGAACGCGCGAAGAAATCTTACCGCCGACAACGCCACCGAAAATACGGCCAATCATCATAAGGAACCAGTATGCGCCGCAAACGACACCAGCAACGGCACCGCCGACGTAACCAGGACCCTTCGAGATAATCTCGCCAGATTCATTCTTAACGCATTCTGTCATGTAAAGCATACCCATCGAAGGAACGCCGACTTCAATTACGATATAGAAGAAAATCGCAATCGCGCCAAAGGTGAAATGGCGGAACTTAAGCGTCTCGACGATATCTTTAACGACGGAAACATTGCCAGACAAACGGGCAGCCTTTTCTTCGGCGGTCTCGATGTGCGGCTCAGGAATGCGCGAAAGAGCAACAATAATGAAAGCGAGAGCGAAAATGCCCATAGCAATCATAAGTGCAGGAGCTGCCTTGATAAACGCAGTATCCTTTGTGATTTCGCCGATGAGCCAGCCAAGGACCGCAGGCGAAAGAGTAGCACCAACGGAGTTGAGCGACGAACCAAACTGAACGAGCTGATTACCCTTCTTGCCCTCGCCACCGAGCGTGTTAAGCATCGGATTTACGACAAGGTTAAGTAGGCACATCGAAAAGCCAGCAATGAACGCACCAGTCACGTACACGGCAAAGTTAGCCATGTAACCGGAAAGGAGCTGCACACCCACGCCGGCAAAACCGACTGCTACAGCCGTCAGTGCCGTAAACTTGTAGCCTTTGCGCTTCAGGATGAGGCCGCCAGGAATACCCATAAAGAGGTACGCGATGAAATTCGCCGCGTTCCCGAGCTGCGACAGCGCGTTGGAAGCATTGAATTGGTTCTTCGCGATTACGCCCATGGGGCTGGCGAAGTTAGTGACGAACGCGATCATAAAGAAGAGCGCAAACATCACCGCTATGGCGAAAATATTGCCGCTATTCTTTCCTTCGTTTGACATAACGCCTCCTCCTGAATACAAAACGCTAATTTAACGGGGTTTAACTCGCCTCAGCCCTCTGCTTCGAGAGCGGCGTCAACCTCGTCGGTCGTCTCCATATTCGTGTAGACGTCCTGGGTGTCTTCAAGATCTTCAAGCATATCGACGAGCTTGTTGATCGCCTTTGCAAGAGCCACATCGGAAACGGGGCTCGTCATATTAGGCACAAGACCGATATTTGAATTTTCTTCGTCGATGCCGATACCAGCAGACTTAATAGCATCCTGAACAGCGATAAAGTCGGCAGGCTGCGTCTTGACGGTGAAACCACCTTCTTCAACGACAACGTCTTCTGCGCCAGCTTCGAGAGCAACTTCCATTACCTTATCTTCGGTAAGGCCGTCGACAGCGGGAATCATAATCTGGCCGAGCTTATCGAAAAGACGCGAAGCGCTGCCAGGCTTGGCAAGCTCAATACCATTCTTCTTAAAGACGCTTGAAACTTCGGCCGCGGCGCGGTTCTTGTTATCGGTAAGGACGCGCACGACGATAGCGGTGCCGTTCTTGATGCCTTCGTACTGGCAATCGACCATTTCGGCCGACTCAAGCTCGCCCGTGCCCTTCTTGATGGCGCGTTCAATGTTGTCGTTAGGCATCTGCGCCGCCTTTGCCTTAGCAATAAGCGTACGAAGAGACGGGTTGGTGTCGGGGTTGCCGCCCTTAGCCTTGACGACGATAGTGATTTCCTTACCAATCTTCGAGAAAATCTTCCCCTTCCTCGCATCTGCCGCGCCTTTCGCGCGCTTAATCGTCGCCCAATGGCTGTGACCTGACATAGTGTGCTTCCTTCCGTGTGTTAGTTTACGTAATTAGCTTGATGCTGATTAAATTTTGTGCCTGT
>JAGBXE010000029.1 GCA_017629455.1 Kiritimatiellia bacterium | reverse complement strand
ATCCGCTCAATTATCTCAGCACGCGTAAGCGCAAGCAATACTAGAAAACAGAAAATCATCGGCTGGGAAAACAACGCTTCCCTCGTTTTCCTACATTCTATAGGCTTACTTCATTGGAAGATCGCGCCTTTGAAACTGCGACCACCACCAGAGAAACAGCTAGCATCAAAAGAAACGATGATGCAACAAGGCGTATCCATTGCCCCGATGAAGCGGCTGAAACAAGAATTGATGCAAGCGCCCATGCAGAAACGCCAAACATTAAAACCATTGGAATTGCAGTCATCCAACATGGCTTACCATTACGGTAAAACCATAGCGTAGCCGTCAAAAGAGCAAGCGATGCAAGCATTTGGTTTGTCGAAGCAAAAAGCGTCCAAAGCTGCTTTGCAGCGGCGGGGCTACCTAGAAGAAAGCCTGCTACGATTGCGCATACGATAAACGTTGCCACATACATGTTGCCGGCAATCCCCTTCTTGTTCGGCATCAACTCCTGCCATGTAAAGCGCGCCAGGCGCGTACTGGAGTCGACAGTTGTCATCAAAAATGCCGCAACTGCAAGCAGCATAAAACTTTCGGCGATACGCTGAGGAATGCCAATCTTGACGCAAAAGCCGGCAATCGTCGATGCGAACATCTGAACGGGCTCCATCGTCTGAATTGCCGAAACGTAATCCTTCTGACAGGCATACGTACCAGCTACACCTATAAGGGCAATCATAGCCAAAACGCCCTCAAGCAACATCCCACCGTAGCCTACGGGTCTGATTGATCGCTCATTCGAAATCTGCTTAGAGCTAGTACCTGAAGCTACTAACGCATGGAAGCCTGAACACGCACCGCAAGCAACAGTGACGAACAAAAACGGGAATAGCATATCGCTTGCGCCACTCTTGCCGACCGCCGAAAACCCGGCAAACGCATCGATGTTCAGAACAGGATGCGCCACTAGAACGCCTAGAACACCTAGCGCCATCATCACATAAAGAAGGTACGCGTTTAAATAATCGCGAGGCTGCAAAAGGAACTGCACAGGACACGTCGAGGCTATAAAGCAATATAGCAAAAGGAATAAAATCCACACTATCCTAGCCAGGTCTGGCGTAATACCAAGAAGCTTAACTAAATCGAATGGAATAACGTTACCTATCCACACGAACACAAACATTAACGGTACAAATATTAAAGAAGCAAGAACCACCGAAATACGCCACTTGTATACACATAACCCAAAGAGAACCGCCTCAACAATAAATAGTAACGACGACGTGGCGGTTGCCGGGTCTGCGATAAACGTGCCTGCTATTTGCCTGTTAAACTCGGCGATCACTAAAACAAGCCCCGTCCAGCTGACCAACAGAAACATGATCTTGCCCGGGCGCCCCAACAGAGTGCCAATTACCGAACCTATTGATTCACCAGAGTTGCGCACCGAGAGGAAAAGCGAAATCATATCGTGCAATGCGCCGATGAATATGCAGCCTAAAACAACCCACATCGTCACCGATAGCCACCCGAACTGCGCAGCCAATACGGGGCCTACGATGGGGCCGGCCCCTGCAATCGTGGCAAAATGATGCCCGAAAAGAACTGTAGACGAAGCAGGAACAAAGTCGACACCATCATTCTTAGTATGCGCCGGCGTCGGCCTTTTAGGATCGATTCCTAAAAGTTTTTCTATATATCGGGCGTAAACAAAATAGCCAACTGCGAAAAGCGCGACAGCAATTAGTAGCAGCAATGCTCCGTTCATTATTTCCCCCCTCTGAAATCAAGAAGATGCCCGATAAGCGCACTTACGCCGCGGAAATAAAACCCTAGATCAAACAATGTACGTGTGGAAGTAAGCCTGTGCCAAAGAGCGCCAAACTGAAGAAACCCACGATACACTTCGCGTATGGCACACTTTATTTCCGCCTCAGAAGCAAGAGGCGTTTTCATAATGGCGCGGCGCATATCATATTCGTCCCAGTCTTGGGTTAGAAGCCCCCCGTCAGCTTGAAGCTCTTTAAATAGCGGTGTTCCTGGGTACGGAATAGTCAATGTGCATTGAAGAGTCTTCGCCCAGCCTTTTGCCAACAAACGCCGCGCGAGAGCGACAGTGTTAGCAATTTCGCTCGGCCCTTCCCATGGATGGCCGAACATAAATGTAACATGAACATCAAGCCCAGCCTCGCTCGCCCAACGTGCACCGCTTTCAACATCTTCAACTTTAAGCGCTTTGCAATAACGATCGAGCGTCTCTTGATTGGCAGACTCTATTCCGAAAAGAACAAACTGAAAGCCTGCTCGGCGCATCAGCACATAATCGTCTTTCGTAAGCCTGCCGAAACGCATATTGCAGTCGATACGGACTTTCTTATTCAGCCCACGCTTAATCATCTCGTCGCAGAATGTTTTAAGCCACGTTCCAACAGGGAACGAGCCCGAATCATCCATCACCTCTTTAACACCATACTTTTCGACAAGATTCTCTATCTCATTTACAACATCAATAGGATCGCGTGTACGGTATTTTGGATAGAGAGTAGTCCACGAACAGAATGTACACTTGGCATGCCAGCAATCGCGCCCCGACATGATGTACGTACCTGGAGTGCGGCGGAAATTACCATTCTTTACGGCGTAAAGCTCCCAATGCACCAAATCGCGGTCGATCCACGGGCTATCTTTTAGCGACTCTCTAAGCGCAAACGGCTGCACGCCGCTAGGACAACGAGCCTCTAAAAAATCAAGAAGCCCGTAATCCCAATCACCGCCCGGTATTATCGCCCACACACCAGGCTTTGAAACCGACTCCTGAGGCAAAGCCGTCACATGGTCGCCAACCATGACAAATTTAGCTCCCCACCCCTGACGCTCTTCGATCCATTTCCAATGGCGCTTTACGACAGGGGTTTTCGTCTCAACGACTATAATTTCGGGAGCAAATTCCTTTAACTTTGCATCAAACTCGTCTGACGTCATCCCCGCGGCAATGCCATCGAGGAAAAGAACATCGTGCCCGGCGTTCTTTAGCATTGTAGCTGCGGTAGCCGGCACGACAGGAAAGATATAGGTCGGATGAGAAAACCACTGGAACTGGCGGTTTTGCGTCAGCAGGGCAACACCCTTGTCAGACTTAAGCGGTGGATATGCTATTGCAATTCTCATACCGACCTTAATACGCGCTAAATTACGAATTTATTACCACTTGTAGCCGAGACCGAGAATGTAGCGGATATCCTCGTACTTGCGATCATCGGACGGCTTGGAGTTGTATTCCCATTCAATCTTCGCAAGAAGATCAATACCGTAGACAACCTTTGTCGTAAGGCCAAGGTCGCACTTAGCAAGGAACTTCTCGTACTCGTCAACCTGAGGAAGTATTTCTGCATTGTGGAAAATGTTTACACCCTTCACCCATATAGGAGACCACTCGAGATGGTGCCCATAACGCACCGCGGCAAAGCCATTCTTATTGGCATCGTCGTTAACACCCTCATATTCTTCTTTAACCCAGTTCATACCGAGTTCTTGGTTAAAGCTCCAACTGCCAGTATTAAGCACATCGGAATTATCAAGCCACTGATAACCAAGGCCAAGACCCAAGCGGTAACGAGCATTCAACTCTTGAATCAAATCGCGCTCCCACTTCAGATTTTCATAGGTATAACCCTTGGCCCACCAGAAGTGATCATACTTAAGTTCAATTTCCCATTTATCCTTTGTCGTCTGGGCGTCATCGGCAGTAGTTCCGGTCTTTGAATAGTAGTAACCGAAATCACCGTTAAAACGGTCATTCTCCCAGCGGCGGTTAATATTACCAAGAACCGTCGCCGAATTCTCACGCGTATTGCCGCGCGCAGCGTTATAGGCGAAGTTGACGCTTCCGTGCCAAGTTTCCTCTACGGGATTAATCGCCTTAACGTTAGCCATATCAAGGGGCTTAGCATCGACAGTATAAGCACCCTTATCTACTGCTAGACGCTTTGTTTCAAGAGTATTGTCGATATACTTAACAACGTGCTCACCAGCATCTTCGAGCGTAGCGATATTTGCAACTTTTATCTTCACCTCACCGAGGTCGTCGGAATTGAATGTTATTTCATCACCAGACGCGCCAGTAACCTTACCAGTAAGGAACGAACCCGATTTGAGCGTTACCTTATCGGCAAACACGGCACTTACCGCAAGCGCCATTGTTATTGCTATAACTACTTTTTTCATTTGCTTATTTCACTCCTTTTTCTTCTTTTGTAAAAGGCATTTTGAAAGTGCCAGAATCTTCTTCTTTATGTTTCTGAAGAGGATCTTTCGCCTGCTCTTCAAGAGGCCTCATATCAAGCGATTCAATTCCTTCAAGCGTCTTTTGCGGACGATCGCCTGGCTCAAGCTTCTGCCCGAGGGTGTACTGACGGCCGAGAACCGCGTTCTTTGGCAGCCCGACATTCTCGTTTATGACGCGGGGATTGACGAGACCTACCGTGACAAACACGAGAATCTCTCTCTGTTCCTTGACGCGGACCTTGCTGCCGAAGATCTTTGGCCCGATCCACCAGATGTCGCGAAGCCAAGGTATGCCGTTATCCTTCTGCGTTTCAATCGTGCGCGAAAGGCCGCCTATGACTGCTGTCATTTCGCTTTGCATATTGAATTCGGTTATGAGTCGCTGAACATTGATAACCGGATACCGCGCGGAGTACGTTCCGGCATTGCTGTCTTCACTTTTGGATGTGTCGGATGCGCCTGCGGTCACCCAGTCCGTGCGGCTCGAAATGGTCGGCACTATCGAAACGTTGATAAGGCCGTTCGTATTTATGCGGGGCGTTACTTCAAGATCGATGCCCCAACTGAAAAACGCCTCTTTCGCGAACATGAACTTGTCTTCGCCCGGAATCGCGGCCATGTTCATCGAAAGGTCGAGCGAGTCGGAAGTTCCGCCCGTCGTACGCTTGGCGGAAATAGTCACGTTCGGATATTTCTCCGTCATGTCGACCTTCGCCTTCTTGCCTGAAGAAACGATAATCTTGGGATTTGAGAAAACCTTCGCGTCTTCCGTCGACTCGAGCGCGCGCAGAACAAGCGCCAGTTCCGACATGCCGATAGTGCCGTTGATGTACGAAAGGTTGGCTGTCGAACTTTCAGGCTTAATTAAATTACCTTTGGCGTCGGTTATATTACCAAGTGTATAAGTTCCGTCTTTGCTGTTGTATCCCGAAACACCTTCCACTTTCCGCTCGTTCCACCCCGCATCGAGCGCGAGAGAGCCTTTCATGCCGTCGAGCATCTGCCAGTCGATGCCGAGCTTGTGCGACGCATTGTTCGAAAGCTCGACGAACCGAGCTTCGATGTAGACCTGCTGAGCTTCGACATCAAGATCGCGTATCGACTTCTCGCACGCATCAAGGATAAGCCGCGGCGCCGTAACCATAATTGAATTCGATTCTGGAAACGCAACCGCCATCTTCGTCACCTTCCAGGTAACGCCAAAATCGCCGCTCCACATTTTATTGAAGCTTTCAGCAACTTCCTCTGCCGAAGCGTGCGCAAGACGGAAAATCCGCGTATCTATTTGCCGGCGGGAAGCCTCGGCCTCAGCCTCCTCCTTAGCACGAGCTTCTTTGGCTTCAGCGCGCGACTTTTCAGCATCAGCCCTGGCTTCTGCACGCATTTTTTCCGCGTCGGCTCTCGCCTCAATGCGCAATTTCTCGGCCTGCTCTTTAGCCTCTAAGCGAAGCTTCTCTGCATGTTCTTTTGCCTCTTTAGCTGCAGCAGCATCGGTCGCGGCCTTTTCAGCAGCCTCCTTAACTGCTTTGGCTGTAAGCTCTTTAACAGCCTTATCGGCGGCTGCCTGCGCAGCTTTTGTCATTGCCTCGGCATCAGGAGCCGCAGGCTTTGCAGGCTCTGCCTTGCCAAAAAAACTCCAGGCGAAAATAACGGCAAGCATGAAGTGTGTCATAGCATCACCCCTTGAATATGAAAAACTTCCGGACCAGGAAATTTATTATAAACGAAACTACCACCTCTACTGCAAGAGCAAACGATGTAGCAACTGCAAAAAACCGAATAAGCATGGCAGAAATGGCAAGCGCCACTAACGTTGCACATAACGATACTGCAAAGAAAAACGCAAACTCCGCATACCACCTGAACTTGCCAGGCTTAAAGACGCATAGCCTATTCATTAGCCAGCATACGATATTGGCAAGCGAAAAACCTACGGCGGTACAAACACTAAAGCGTAGCGCCCTTACCCCGTCAGCAATATCGACTGGATCGAGCCCAAAATAAGTGACAGCTATATCATCTACCCCTAAACATTTAAAATACGTACCTGCCAGAAGGTAAAAGACTATAGCTTGTATGTACGTTGCTATAACGCCATTCGTACCATACTTAACAAATTGAAAAAACCACGAAAGGCGCTCACCCGCAACTACGACAGCCAAAAGACCGACGCTTCCGACGAGCGGAAGCGCTGCCAGTGCAATCGCCATCCAAGGTTCACTAAATTCCATTTTTATGAATTATACCACAATCCCCCTCTGCCCGTGTACTAATAAGGCATGCTTCATGGCATCACTTGAAGCTCTAAGGAGAATCATACGCCCATGCGATAATGGGCTTTAATTGCGCTGGAATTAATTTTTTATTCGTGTATCTTCTTATACCTAGCACCCTTACATATTATTGACATTCGTCATAAGCGTCGTGTGGAGGCTCTTAAGAATATTCGAAATCATATCGTACGACTGGTCGCGCTTCGCCGTCTGGGACTGGAGATCGATCATCGTCTGCTGCGAGAAGCTGTTGTGCGAATCCATCTTCGCTTCGATATCGGTGATGAGCTGGCTCGACGAACTGCTCGCCGTCTCGGGAACGCCCGTCAAACCGATTTTGTAATCGCTCTTGGTAAGGAAATCGTAATACGAAATGTCCGTCCCCTTGAGCTTGGTGTTTTTCAGGTCCACGGAAGAATCGGTCGCGTT
>JAGBXE010000028.1 GCA_017629455.1 Kiritimatiellia bacterium | reverse complement strand
TTGAGCTGTCGTCATTGAAAATATTCCAATATACCAATCGCTCGTCAAAGTTACTTCTCGCAGCCCAGAAGCCTGCCCGTAAAGGTAAGAAAAACCCGCTTCTTTTCCTTCAAACGCGGTCACCATATCACCTTTCATATTAACCCTATGGTGATACAATCCATGTTTATACGTTCCTGCCGGGCAACGGACGAAAACCATCTTCGTCGACTTGTATTCATCTGTCCATCCCTCTTCGGGAACATCAGCAAGAAACGAATAGCTTCCGCTTGCGAGATCGAGGATAAGATATTTATGTTCTGCATCAGAGCCTGCCGAAGCTGTCACCGTAAACCCGGTAAGAGTCTTGTCGGCATATTTGTTAGACGGATCCCATTCAAAGCGATGCTGCCCGGCCTCAACTTGAAAATCCGTGCCAAGACAAACGGGCGTCGTCTGGCCGTCCCAAGTAGCGTAGAATGTAACATCGCCCTTCTCGCCCGTCAAAGTATAATCGATATCGACCTTGCCGCTCCAAGGCCACCTCTGCCTAACGGCAATATCGGAAACAGTCGCGGCAGCAAAAGCGCCGCTCACAGCAACCATCATCAAAAACGCAGCAATCAGTTTCGTCTTCATAATTCTTTAACTCCTTAAAAGCTAATTTATGTTAACGCACAATTATCGTCGTTCCGACCGGCACGTAACGAACGAGAGCGCTTAAGGCCTCTTCGCCGTCGAAAAGAAGCGAAAGGGATGCCGATGGGACGGCAAGCGCAACGTCGTATCCGCTAAGGCCGCCAAGAGCCGTCTCCGACGCCGCATCGACACCCGCCTGCCTTGCAAGCGAGACTTGCGTAACGACGCCGGTGGACCACGCGGCATCATAAGCGAACATCGGGTGTTCCACTCTTGATTTTCCCCACGCCCGCGAATCAACATCGCGCACAACGGCTCCTTCGCCGCCCTTCACGCCCGGAATGAGCGCAACTCGAGCGGTATGGGATTCAAGCACCTCTGCGCCAGAAAGATACGTCAGCGTTACATCGTAAAGATGTTCTTCTCCTTTGGCAAGCGTCGGCCAAGATGAACTGCCGTACAACTCACCTTCGGCTTTTCCAACGGAAACCGTCCTTCTGCGGCCCGTGCATAGCGAAGCGAAAACGACCCGCACGGAATCGGCGCCGTCTATCCACGGCCAACGGAGATCTTCGCTGCGGTCAAGACACGTCTGCCAGACGCGGCCTTCAGGCGGGCGCACAGTTATCGGAGCCGACCCTGATTGAGCGAACGCCGACGACGACGCAAGCGCGACCGCGGCAACCGCCGACATTTTAAACATCATTTTCATCGCCCCTCCCGCTTTAGTTCCTAACAGGTGCGCTTATTTTCTGCTGATGCAAAATACGTCCGCATACATATCGCCGCGGAAGTCGGCCGGCAGCGAAAGCGCGATACCCTCTTTGACGGCCTCAGCCGGAATCGCACGCCCGGTCGAAAGCTGCGTTACAGAACCGAACGATTCAAAATAAGGAATAACCGTGGCTCTTGCATACATCGTAGGCTTAAGGAGAAACGCGTACACGTTGCCGCCGCGCTGAGTGAAAGCCCAATCTCCCGACCTGTAGGGTGCAATCGCGCGCGATCCATATATCGCCTCGCCGTTTGCCTTAAGCCACGCGCCAAGCCCGTCAAGGCTCTCTACCGCCGTGCGCGGCAGGCGGCCGTCAGGCCCTGGCGCGACATTGAGGGCAAGGTTGCCGTCTTTAGCTACTACATCAATAAGCATATGAATGATTTCACGCGGCTGCTTGTAGATGTCGTCATAACGATAGGAGAAACCCGTTCCGAGAGTTACGCAGCTTTCCCACGGCATGGACAAGGGCTCCGGCGGAACGGTCTGCTCCGGGGTTATGACGTTCTCGCATGTGCCGCCTGCCGTACGGTCGGCGACGATGAGATCGGGCTTGATTTTGCGCGCCTCGGCTACGATTTCCTCTATATTGATGCTGAGACCCGTCTTGGGCTGCACCTGGCCGCCGTCGAGCCAGAGAAGATCGATCGGGCCATAATCGCCAACGAGTTCGAGCAGCTGATTACGGGTAAACTCGCGGAAGCGCGCCCAGCGGGCGGGATCGGCCTTGACGTCGTACGAGGGCATGCGCGTCGTGTGCCAGCCCACTCCGCAGTTGTCCCAGTAATCAGGGTGATGCCAATCGGGCTTTGAGAAGTAGCAAGATATCCACATGCCGCGTTCTCTAAAGGCGTTAAAGACTTCGCGTACGATATTCGCGCGCGGATTGGTCGAGAACGGGCAGTCGGGCGACGTCACCTTGAAGTCGGAATACTTTGAGTCGAACATGCAGAACCCGTCATGGTGCTTAGTCGTAAAAACGACGTACTTAAAACCGTTGCGCTCAGCAATATCGGCCCAGACCTTGGGGTCGAAGCACACAGGATTGAACGAACGGTTCATCGAAATGTACTGGCGCTTGAAATCATCCCCCTTCGCCCAGTCGACGTAAGCGCGCGCCCACGTAGCCTCCGCATCGACGAGCGGCCACGATTCATGGCAGCCGAGCTGCACGTAAAGGCCCCAGTGGATCATAAACGCGAGCTTAAGATCGCGGAACTTTTCAAGTTTCGCGCGCACCTCCGGCTCCTTCGGTTCGACATAGTTTTCAGGCAGATAGCCGTGCGTGCCATTGACTATTGAATCGACCGACATATCGGATGCTTTATCGTCGGCAAAAGCCGCGCAAGCCGCGAAAAGACACGCACCAAGACAACACCGAGACAACAGCATACTTTTACTCCTTAATTTATGGCTTTCAACGCATTTTTTAACTATTCTATTCTGCAAGCACGTTTCTCGCGCCTTTTGCAAGATCCTAGTAAAATACCACATCGCCCCCTCTATGTCAATCCCCAGGAGTGGGGAAGAGGGAATGGGGAAGAGGGAAGAGGGAAGAGCGGTAGGGGAAGGTGGTAGGGGTTAGGGGTTAGGAGTTAGAAGTTAGGG
>JAGBXE010000027.1 GCA_017629455.1 Kiritimatiellia bacterium | reverse complement strand
CGTCACTCTTCAGCTCATCTCCGTAGGTTTCGCCCATCCAACGGCAAAGATCGGATTCGGAGTCACCGGGGGTGATGATCGTCGTTTCGTTTGTTTATCCGATAGTCGACAATTACTGCGGCGATTACGCGCTCGGTGTTAATGAGGTTGCCTTTAAGTTGGGTGGCAACGAGCAAAACGGTCATACGTTCGGCTGGCAGTTTGGCGCATACCAGCTTGATGGCGCAAAGGCAATACGCGAGCAGATTGTTGCCGATGAAGAGCCGCTCCCCGATCCTGAATGGCCAAAGCCGATGGATAAGTTTTCAATCTTTTTCGGCGGCACAGATCCGGGGCGTTTTGTTCCTACATATATGATTTATTCGGCGCTCTTCCGCCCCGACATTTATCTTATTACCCAAAACGCTCTTGCCGACGACACGTACATGGCTGTTGAACGCGATCTTTACGGTGATGAAATCTGGATACCTTCGAAGGAAGATTCCGCCGAGGCGTTTAATATCTATGTCGACGAAGTTCAGCGCGGCGTAAGGCCGGCAAACGGGGATCTTAAGATAGAAAACGGCCGCGTTCAGGTTACTGGTGCGCTCGGCGTGATGGAAATTAACGGAATCCTCACCAAGATGATGCACGACCATGATCGTCTGCGCCATTCGTTCTACGTAGAGGAATCATACGTTATTCCGTGGATGTATCCATATCTTTCACCGCATGGGCTAATTATGAAGCTCAATGCGAATCCAACTCCGTATGATGCAAAGACTGCCGCGAAGGATGCTGATTTCTGGGATTGGTACATGAGGCGTCTTCTTGATGATCCAATGTATCGCCGCGATTTTGCCGGACAGAAGTCGTTTTCAAAATTGCGTGCAGCGATAGCAGGGCTTTATTTGCGCCAGAATAGGTTGCGTGAGGCGCTTCAGGCCTATCGCGAGGCAGTTGTTCTGTATCCTGCTTCTCCTGAGGCGACGTTCCGCTATGCTCAAGAGTGCCTTCTTCCTTATCGCCGTTGGGATGTTGTCCTTGAGCTTATGAATTATACCGACCGTATCGATCCAAACAACAGGCGTACGGCTGGGCTTCGCAATTATGTTGAGCGCATTCGTGCAGTCACTTCAGAAATTGCAAGGCTTGAGCAAGTGCGCCGCGCAGGCGATATTTCTCATGCAGAAAAATTCTCGCTTGCTAGGTGTTATTTCGAGGTCGGCCGTCAGCGCGAAGCTGGCGAGATAGCGCGTTCGTTAGTTGATGTTACGACTGATGCGTCAACTCTCCATGCGATTGCTCAAATTCTCATTGCAGTGCGCATTGATGCCGATGCGGAGAGGTGCCTTAACAAATATTTAAAGATTAATGCGCAAGGCGACGCCGATGCCTGGGCCGAGCTTGCCAAGCTTCAGCACCGTGCTGGCCGCAGGCAAGCGGCTCAACAGAGCTTTATTGCAGGCTATCGCATTAATGCGCAGGCTCTGTTTACTAGGCTGCAGCGCGACCAAGAGCTTTATGAAATAGCTGCCCCACTCTTTCAGAAACGCAAATAGTCTTTACAAAAATCCACAGACATACCGGGAGGAACAATGTCGAGTAAAAAGAAAGCCGCAGTGGAAATTCTCCTAGTTCGTGCTCAACTTACCGGTATACCTGAGAAAAGGCTTTTAAAAAGCCGTAATATCGGCCAGGTCGATTTAGTGTGGCCTCGTACAGGCATTGCACGCAAATCATCTGCTCGCGAAATGGTTTTTAAAAAGGGCTTATGTGATTTCACTTCGGAGCCGTGGGTAAAACGTATTGTCCTGCGCGAAGAAGTTTCGCAGCGCTGTGGAATAGCCGTTTCCATAACTGAACCTGTAAGCATCCAGAAAATCCGCCGTTTTTTAAGATTGACGGCCAAATATGCGTTGAAGATGGGTGCAGATTTTATGGAGAAGGCCATGGTCGGTTATAGCGATATAGCATCTTCTCCGCTAGATGCCCTTGCTGCAATGATTGGTGAGAAGGATGTTCCAAAAGTGATTGCCCAGGGCGTTCTTGATATTGAAAATCTGCCGTCAGAGGGTGAGGAGTTGGAATTAGTTGTGCCACTTATCCGCCCTTTGACAGGTAAAACGATAGGTAATCTTACGCTTTGCCTTCGGGCCTAATTTTTTTACTGGCACTTACCTTTTGGTCGTTTCTTAGTCATACTGGTAGTTTATGATGAAGACTTCGTTAGCATGGTTGCCTTTAGCGGCAGTTGTTGGTGGGTTAATCGGCGCATGGGGCCCGTACGAGGAGCTTCAGGCGTACAAAAGCCGTCCTTCAAAAGCCTCCAGCGAACAGCGCGCTGAAAAGAGAAGCGGGTTTGATCCAATCGCCCGTCTTATAAAAGTTCCTGATGAAGCGAGGCGCCCGCGCAGGATAAAGAAGCCGGATACTAAAGAGCGCGATCTTGAAGATTCTTCTACCAAGACAAATTCTGTGGCTTCATCTGAGCATGGCGTTAAGCCAAAGCTAAATATGCAGCGGCGCGTTCTTCCTCCCGAAGATCTTCAAGCCCGCATAGAAGAAGCTTCCGAACTTTGGCGCACCCGTATTCAGCTTGCCCGTGCCGCTGCCATCGAAAAGCTCGGCATCAGCGAGAATGGTGTTGAAGAGTTTGACGCTACCATTGACGACATGAACGCTAAATTGCGCGATTCAATTCAGGTGGTAGCTGATATGCTAGCAGAAGAAGAGGTAATGACGCCAGAAGTCGGCATAAAGCTTATGGGCGAGATGACCACAGCCATTGCCGAAACGTACGATAAGTTAGGCGCAAACATCGATCCTGCCGCGCGTGATAAGCTTTCGGAAATGCAGCTCGTTGAATTTATTGATCCTTCGGTTGCCGAGCCTCTCATAGCCGTAAAGGATAAGGTTGATCCACGCGTTTTCGCTCCAAGGGGGGCGGCGCGATGAATATAAGGCGCGTTTGGCAGGTCGGTGTTTTTGAAATTTTCGGTGCACTAAGGAGCCGCCGCGCGCTAGTCGTAATGGTGCTTTATCTCGCCGCGTCGCTTCTGGGGATGAACGGCACCGTCAGTCTCCTTGGCAAACTTGAAGGTCAGCTTTCTTCTGCGCTCAGCCTGCAGGTTGACGAGTCGGGCCGTAGTGGAGTTGTTTCAAAAGCGCTTTGGCAATCTAAATCGTTTCAGCGTATGGCAAGGAGTGCTGTTGGTGATTCTCCAGTTTACGACGACATTAAAGGTAAACATCCGGCAGAACTTATCTATGCCTATCTTACGTTTCTTTTTGTGCCGCTTCTAACGATTTTAATGGCGGCAAACAGGGTGGCCGATGATATTCATTGCGGTTCAGTTCGTTATATGTTAACGCGCGTTACCCGCTTCGAATGGGCTGTCGGGAAATATCTTGGCAGTTCCATCATAATGATGGCAGGCCTTTTTGTAGGGGCGCTTGGAGCATGGACGGTAGCCGCATTTAGGCTCGCAGGAGCGGATTTGCCGTGGCTTTTTGTTCATATGCTTGTCTGGGGCGTTAAGGCATGGATTCTTTCGCTTTCGTGGTTGGGGCTTGCGCTCGGCGTTTCTCACATCGCGCGTTCGGGAGCGAAGGCTACAACAATAGCAGTTTTTGCGCTTGTCGTCTTTTCGGCATCAAGCGCACTTCTATCGCGATTTGGCGGACATTTTGCGGTGTTGACGCGGCTTTTCCCGTCGGGTGTTGAAGCTTCGCTGTGGCGTTGCTCAATATTTCCTGTGGCGGGAGCTTCATTGTGGCTTTTAGTGCTGGGCCTCTTTTATTTGACTTTAGGGTACGCATTTTTTGCCAAAGG
>JAGBXE010000026.1 GCA_017629455.1 Kiritimatiellia bacterium | reverse complement strand
GCATTCGCAATAGCTGATGCGTTTTTGCCGTGGCAGAAATCTTGCGGGTATGCAGTCGTCTTTTATTCGCTTGCCGGTTTTGCTTTTCTTTATTTCTTAACGGCAACATTTCTTCTTCCTGAAACAAAGGGCAAAACCCTGGAAGAGATCGAAGCGTATTTCGCCGGGAAAAAAAGCGGTAAGTAAAAAAAACTGCACGTGTTCAAGACCGCACTTTAGGCGATGGAAAGAACCGTGATATTAGCTGACGGCGACTTCCCCAAAAAAGGGGGAGAAGCATTACGGATTTTAAGATCAGCTTCACGCGTAATTGCGTGCGACGGGGCGGCGCTCAAATTTCGCCGCCATTTTCATCGCTGGCCCGAATTTACAATTGGCGATCTTGATAGTGTCGGCAGCAATCGTCCGGAGCAAATTATTTTCGATGATGATGACAACACGAACGATTTAGAGAAGGCACTTAATTTTTGCAGGAGTAATAGTTTTGCCGACCCGATAGTTATTGGTGCTAGCGGCAAGCGCGAAGACCACACGATAGGAAATATATTTCGTGCATTAAAAGCAGGCGTTAGAATGTGCACCGAAACAGGCGACTTTTTTCCTGTTTTTAAGAAACGTACATTTCGTACATTTCGCTCGGCAGGTGTATCTATTTTTACATGCGATCCCAAGGCAAGTATGAAGTCGCGCGGGCTGCGATGGAAATTGGATGGTGTAAAGTTTGATTCTATTTGGCGCGCAACACTTAACCGGGCGGCAAGCGAAAATTTTACAGTTGAAAGTAATTGCGAAACTTATGTATTTATAGAACGCAGTAAATTATCTCGACGCGTTGTAGTTTCGCTTGGGTCAAATCTTGGAAATAGAAACGCGAATTTAAAGCGCGCTCTATCCAAACTTTCACGGTTACCCAAAACGCGCCTTGTCGACGTAAGTTCGATTATTGAAACAAATCCAGTTGGAGTACCTTCTAAGTATGCAACGATGAAGTTTCTAAATATGGCCGCGCTCTTAGAAACTGAGTTAGGCGTAAATGAATTTTTTGCTTTGACGCGCGATATCGAAAACAATTTAGGGCGAGTGCGCACAGTTAAAAATGGGCCGCGAACAATTGATATCGATCTTATTCAGTTTGAAGGAGTGGAGAGTAACACGAGCGAACTTACATTACCTCATCCGCGCGCGGCGCTAAGGCAGTTTGTTGTCGAACCTCTGCGCGAAATAGGTCTGGAGGTAGGCAAATGGTGAAGGTAGGTTTTTTCGACAGCGGCATCGGAGGCATAAGTATTCTAAATGAATTTAAAAAACTTTGCCCTCAAGTAGAAACAGAATATCTAGCCGACAAAGAAAATCTCCCGTATGGTAATAAGCAGGCAAGCGAAATAGTATGTTTTGCCGAGGCAAACGCGGCAAAGCTTATAGCCAATGGGTGTTCGATAGTGGTAGTTGCTTGCAACACGGCAACTGCCGCGGCAATAGATTTACTTCGCGCAAAATATCCTAGCGTACCGTTCGTGGGTGTCGAGCCTGCTGTCAAACCTGCAGCACAACTTTCTAAGACGGGCGTTATAGGTGTTTTGGCTACGGCTGGAACTTTTAACGGCAGGCTTTACAATGAGACGAAAGAGAAGTTTGCCAAAAACGTCAAAGTCATAAGTGTAATTGCCGACGAGTTTGTTGTTGAAGCTGAACGGTTAGAAGGGCGCGAAGTAGAAAGTCTCGATCAAAAAGAATTAGGCCGAATAGAAGAAGTCGTGCGTTTACGTATCGAGCCAATTCTTGAAGAAGGCGCCGATGTGATCGTCCTTGGGTGTACGCACTTTCCGCACTTGAAAAAGATTATCGAAAAGGTGTGTGCCGGGAGAGCTCAAGTAGTGGATTCTTCGCTAGCCGTTGCTAAGCAAATAATGCGTGTTCTGGAGAAGACAAAATGAAGGTTGCTCTTCATACATGCTGTGGGCCGTGCGCTTCGGCATGTTTGCCGCGCCTTATGGAAGAGGGGCACGACACCGTGCTAGTATTTGCCAATTCAAACATAGCGGATAAAGAAGAATTTGAATTAAGGCGAAGAGAAGCTGAGAAGTTAGCTATAAACGACAGAGCAAAATTTATAACGATAGAATACGACCACGAAGATTGGCTACGTGAAGTGGCCGCTGGGTTGGAAGACGAGCCTGAACGCGGCAAGCGGTGCGAAAGATGTTTTAGGTACAGCCTTAAAAAGGTAGCGCAATTTGCAGCGGCAAACGGTCTTGATGCGTTTACGACTTCGCTAACCGTCTCTCCTCATAAAAACAGCAGTACAATTTTTGCTTGTGGGCAGGAATCAGCCAAAGAACAAGGTAGTACATTTCTGGAGAAGGACTTTAAAAAGAAAGGCGGCTTTCTCGAATCTACCCGCAGGGCCAAAGAACTAAATATGTATCGGCAGAAATATTGCGGATGCGAATTTTCCCGCCGGGGCCGTATGGGGTAAACACGGGATTATGGTATAATGTGCGATGTGAAATTTAAGAATATCGCAATGGTGCTTGCCGCGGCTTTTGCTTCTGTCGCGGCGGCGGACCAAGCCGCTGGCGACATGGCAGGTGGTGTAACTATGCCCCATTCGGGTCTTCGTTACGCTACTGACGCCTACCCCGGCTTTGACAACGAAAGTAATATTATAAATCCTTTGCGCAAAACGCCGCGTTGGTTTTCGTTTATTACTGGGCCTTCGTGCTCAAGCGCCGCAGAGCAATGGGAGCATTGTACTAAGCTTGTGCAAGGCGGTAGTTTTTACCGCGCTGCTAGGCAGCTTGATGCACTCGTGCGCGAGTGGCCGACGTCGCCCGAAGCCCCGAGAGCGCAGAGGCTGTTAGGTGAGGTGTATTTAAATGATCTTAAACAAACGGAAAACGCGTTTGAAGAGTTTAAGTATCTCATCGATTTTTATTCTATGCAGTGCGGCTATGCCTCAACGGCAAACGAGCTTTACAAAATTGCAAACCTGATGCTTGCCGAAGGCAAGGAGATAATGTTCATCCGCTTTGAAAACACGGTCGATGTTCGCCGTGCCTATGAAGCGTGCGTTTTGCGCGCGCCAGGGGCTAAGTGGGTGCCCGAGGCGATGCTTACGATTGGCGCGCTTCGTGTTAAAGAAGGTAAGCTTGCAGAGGCCGTAAGCGTGTACGAGAATTTGCGCAATATCTATCCTCAATCTCCCGAGGCGAAAGTGTCGTTCTTGCGCGAGGCGGAGGTGCGTATGCAGCTTTTGGACGACCATGCCTACAATCGTGAGCGTTGCCGCGATACGATCGATTATCTGAAAATGGCGCTTGTTTCATGCCGCGAAAACGATGCGGAAATTTTGCGTTCGTACCTAACCGATGCGGAAAAGCGCGGTGAGGCAGAAGCATGGAAGGCTACGCTTTTCTACGATTCCCCGACGCGCACAAAACGCAGCGCAGCAGGGGCGTATGAAAAATATCTTAAGGAGTATCCTGATGGTTGTCATTCAGAAGAGGCGAAAACAAGGCTAGCTGAATTGAAGGAGGCAAGCAGCAAATGAGAAAGCCGTTTTCATTTTGCGCAGCAGCGCTTTGGGCGCTGGCGCTAGTAGTGTTTTCAGGTTGCGGGGCGAATTATAGTTGGCGCTCCAATGTTCCTGCGGCAATGCGCACGGTGACTGTTCCGACATTCCGCAACGAGTCCGACACGCAAGAGGCGGGGGCGATTGCCGCGCGTCAGGTGTTGCGCGAGATTCAGCGCGAAGGCACGTTTAAAATCAAGGCGCAGGGAGAAGCAGCGCTTGAAGTGCAAGGCACAATCGTTTCTCTTGAAACGGGCGGCGGCGCATTTGACCGCCGCGCAGGCTTGCGCATTTCGGGTCATGAGATTGTAGCTCAGGCGAACGTCTCTATAATAGATAAAATGAACGGTAAGGTTTTAGTTGAATCTAAGCTTTACAGCGCAAGAACAACGTCAACTTCGGCGCAAGACGGCACAACTGCTAGGCGCGATGCTACTGGCCGGGTGATGGAAGATCTTGCAAGGCAAATAGTCGATGATTTGTTGGGGCTCAACTTCGGCAAGGAGGGTGCAAAATGAGCGATGTGCATGCGGTGATTGAAGTAAAAATTACACCACAGCGCGATGCTGGTTTCGGCAGGATTGCCGAGCGCGTTTCGAAGTTTGAACAGGTGGAAGCCTGCTTTCTTATGAGCGGGTCGTACGATCTTTTGGTGTTCGTCAAAGGCGAGAGCCTGCAAGACGTTGCGCAATTTGTCGCGCAAGATCTTTCGACGATTGATGGAGTGCTTTCTACGGCGACGCATTTTATGCTCCGTACGTATAAGGCAAAAGGTGTAGCAGAATCGCTTGGTGGCGATGGCAGGTTGGAGGTATCGTAATGGCCGTTGATTTAGCGCAAAAGGCGCAGAATTTTACTAACCGCGGTAGGCAGGCTCTTGAGACTGGCAAGTATGAGCTTGCCATCGATATGTTAATGGAGGCCGTTTCAGCTGCGCCCGATATTCTTGAAACGCGCAAACTTTTGCGCGCGGCACAAATTGCTAATTTCAAGAAGAACGGCAAGGCAGGTTTCGGGGCGAAGCTCGGCTACATGATGGCTCGCCAGAAGATAGCGGGCCTTGTGAAGAAGGGCAAAGTCGCCGAGGCGATGACGGAAGCAGAAAAGCTCCTTTCGCAAAATCCGCTCGATCCAGATAATATCGAATGTGCTATCAAGGCGGCCGAAGCTGCCGGCAAAGCCGACCACGCGGCAATTACGATTGAAGCGGCTTACGAGTGTTCAAATAACGACTCGTCGCTTCTTGAGCGCGTTGCGCAGTACTACACATTGGCTAAGCGTTGGGATAAAGCCCGCGATGCTTACCAGAAGCTTTCCGAACTTAAGCCTGGCGATCAGCGCATTATTCAGCTTCTTAAGAATACGGAAGCGCGCGCTACGATGAATGCTGGCTGGGAGCAGACGGCGGGCAAGAGGGGCGGCTTCCAGAATCTTATTGCCAATAAAGAGCAGGCAGCAAAACTTGATGCGGCAAACAAGGCCGTCGTCACAGGTAGCGACGCCGATTTGCTTATCGAAGAAAAGCTCCGCCAGATCGAGGCCGAGCCCAAGAACATGAATGCGCGCCGTGCGCTTGCGCGTCTTTATATTCAGAATAAGCGCTACTATGAGGCAATCGAGGTTCTTCAGCAGGCAATTGAAGTTTCCGGCACGATGGACCCTGAACTTGACCGCATGCTATCCAATACGACTGTTCAGTATTACGATCAGCAGATTGAAATACTCAAAGGCCAAAACAGTGTTGAAGAGGCCGAACAGATGGAGCAGGCCAGGAATCAGTTTGTATTCGACGATTTGGCAAGGCGCGTTGAACGCTATCCAAACGATCTTCATTTGCGTTACGAACTTGGTAGGCAGTATTTCATCTACGGGTATTGCGACGAAGCGCTCGAACATTTGCAGTTTGCGCAGAAGAGCCCCAAAGATCGTCTCTGGGCGCTTTACTACCTTGCCATGTGCTTCTTGCACAAGGAGCAGACGGATATGGCGGTCATGCAGCTTGAGGCGGCGCGTGATGCTATTCCTACAATGGACGAGCTTAAAAAGAAAGTAGTTTATCAGCTTGGGCTTTGTGCAGAAGCGTCGGGCGATCTTGAAAAGGCCTACAGGTACTATAAGGACATCTATTCTACAGATGTTGGCTTTGAAGATCTTTCTGAGCGCATGCTTGCCGTAAGCCAAGCAATGAAAGAACAAGGCTAAAAATCTATTAGTTAGGGGGGGGTGCTACTTTCGCGAACTTCACTTATGGAAGTGGCAGCCCCAAGGAGAGTCGAACTCCTCTAACAAGCATGAAAAGCTTGTGTCCTAGCCGATAGACGATGGGGCCTTTTACGTAAGACAGTTGGTAGTATATCAAAAGCTATGACAGACCGTCAAGCGTACATAGCATTTAATTTGACGGAAAAAGTCGGTCCCGCAACCGTCAAGGCGTTAGCTTCTACTGCCGGGAGCGTATCTGCCGCTTGGCAGGCATATCCAAAGAAGGTTTCCCGCACGGGGGCAGAGGTCGATTACGAAGCGGAAATACGCCGTGCAGAAATGTACGGAATAAAGATAATAACCCCTGCCGACGACGAATATCCGCGTATTCTTTTGGAATCGCCCGGAAGTCCCCTTGCCCTTTACGTCCGCGGAGATGTTGCAAATTTATCGTTGCCGTCAGTTGCCATTGTCGGAACGCGCCGCGCTACATCGTATGGGCTTTCGGTAGCAAATCGCCTTGCTTTTGATTTGGCCAATGCTGGGTGGTGTGTAGTTTCGGGGCTTGCGCTTGGAATTGATGCCGAAGCTCATCGCGGTGCTCTCGGTGCGCGCGGGCGCACGGTTGGTATAATAGGTTCTGCGCTCGATCGATTCTATCCGGAGGAAAATCGAATTTTGGCGCAAGATATGATCGCCAAGGGTGGAACGGTCGTAAGTCAATTTCCCCTTGGCCACCCTCCTGGGCAAGATACATTCCCAATACGCAACCATGTAGTTGCTGCTATTACAAAAGGTATCATAGCAGTAGAAGCTCCTTCTAGATCAGGTACGCTTATTACGACATCGATTGCCGCCGATCTGGGGCGCACGGTTATGGCTGTACCTGCCAGAATCGACAGCCGCATGTCGGCAGGGTGCCTTAAGCTTATACGAGAAGGTGCTACACTAGTTAGGAATGTCGATGATGTTCTTGAGGCGTTGTCCGATTTCTTCCCGAAGTCTCAACCGAATGAGCGCCAGATACCTAAGCGTGCAGAGCAAGATCCCGATGCTCCGCCTTATTCTATCGAAGAGGCGCTCGTGATGACACACGTTGACAGTGACGGCATTTCAATCGACGAAGTTGTGCGCCTTACAAAGTTGCCTGTTGAGAAGGTCAACGCGCTAGCGATGGCGCTTAGGATAAAAGGGTTCGTTAAATTCTTGCCCGGCAACAGGATTGCTCAAGCGTCTGTGCCGAGGTAAGAATTTTTTAATTGCAGCGCTTATGGCGTTGCAAAACCTCTTCGTATTTTTCTAGCGTTTTAGTAGCCACCACGTCGATACCATAAAGATTGCGTACGGCATCGCTTGGGTTAAGGGCTCCAAAATTTTTTACGCTTTCAAGAATTTCCGCTGCTCCCCCAAATTCTCTAATAAGCCTTACGTGTTTACCCATCGCCAATGCCTCACAGACGGAAAGGCCAAACGATTCAGGTTTTATCGTGTTGCCGCAAACGATCTCATTTGCTATTGAAAGACATTCGGGAATTTTCGATTGCTGCCCGGCAAAGACAACGCTTGAAGAAACTCCAAGCGAGGAGGCAAGAGACTTAAGCTCGGTAAGGAGATTTGCGTGGCGCTTATCGGCGCCGCCTACAATAACGAGTTTTGCATTTTTCCTCTGGGGAAAGCAAGCGGCAAAATCTTTTATAACATTGTCGAACCCTTTGACTGGCGAAATGCGCCCAATCGACATTGTTACAAATGTGTGCTCATCAATGCCCCACGCTTCTTTTAGTTCTTGTACGCTTTTTAAGTCGACAGAGGCAGGGTCGTACTTTTTAAGGTCTACGCCTGGGCTTATGACTGAAAGGCGATTTGGGAGCGTTTCGTCTTTGTAATTTTGTAAGAGAAAATGCGCAAGGAAATTTGACGGAGCAATTACTGCGTCGCCTTTTGTCATAACGGCAGAATACCGAGAAACGCTGTTTGCCCCGTGTGCATAAGAAATCCACGGCAAGCGAAGTGTACGGTTCGCCCAAACAAAAAGCCACGCAGGTACGCGTGAATGTGCGCAAACGAGAATAGGGGACGAATCTTTAGAGAGGCTCTTTAAAATTCGTCTTAATTTAAGAGCTCTGGAAAAATACGTAAGTGGATTTTTTGATTTAACGTCGAGCGTAATGTGGACGCCACCGGCGGAAGTTATTTTCTCGGCAAGGCGGCCGCCCGAAGAAATAACTACGCTATGATGTGACGCGGCTACAACGGCATTATTTAAATTGACAACGACGCTTTCGACGCCGCCTTGATCCATGCGAGGAACTAGATGTACGATTGTCATGTCGTAAGGGCGTCGGCGAGTTTTTGCGCAAGAACTGGTAAGCCTGGATCGCGCGCGCCGCAAGTGGTAAAGCACTTAAACTTTCCTTTATTAACAACGCACCAATTAAAGGCATCATCAAGAGAGTTAACCAAGATAGCCTTAGCGTTACTTTCTTCACTAGGCGAGAGCGCGGAAAGTTCGGCTAGAAGGTTATTGGAGTTTATAGATCTATCAGTTGTGCCGCCAGCATCGTAAACTGGAAGTAGGAGAAGTTTATCTTGCGGCCTTATTGTTTTATTAAACATCTCCGCGAGCGGAAGAAGCATTTTCCTAAGCGGCGCATAACCGTGTGGCCTCCAGATAACGCACACGCCTTCGGGGTAATGCTCGGCCAAGGTCGTCCACATCGCGCAAAGCTTTTCGGGGTTGTGCGCGTAGTCGTCGTAAATGGCTGTCTTGTTTTGAGTGGTTTCTGTTTTAGGAAAAACTCTTTGAAGCCTGCGTTCAACACCGCCGAAAGTCTTAAGCGCCGCGCGTGCAGTTTCTTCATCGCAACCGAGCGCGAGAGCCATCTTAAGAGCGAGCGATGCGTTTTGGCGATTGTGCTTGCCGGGCATCGACGTTTCTACTTCATCAAGTTGTGATTGCGAAGTAAGATCGTTACGTCCGTCAATGACGGGGCCTGAGCACTTGGAAGCTAGATCATCAAAGACGCTGTCCATTTCTTCTTTTGAGAAATGGTCGGCGGAAGCGTTGGTGATGATTGCTGCGTATGGCGAAAATTCTACGAGCGATTTATCTGACTCGTCAACTTCAGCTACGGCGTACTCGCCAACGCCAAAACGTACTGCGCCTTCCCAGCCGGGAACATTAGCGCCGTTTACGCAAAAAGGATCTAACCCACATTGAGTTAAGATATGGCCAAGCATGGCAGTTACTGTTGACTTCCCGCAAGTGCCGGCGACTGCAACAAGGCGTTTGTGCGAAAGCGCGCGCGATAGAGCCCTAGCGCGGTGGACTATCGGTATTTGCAATTCTCTTGCGCGGCGGATAGCCATGTTCGATTCTTCGATCGCGGTAGAAACGATAACCTCTGCCGTTCCTTCGTCGATGCCGCTGCCGTCATCGGGAAAAATCTCGATGCCGATAGATTTCAAAAAGCGAATGTTCGGCGTATCAAGCGAACGATCAGCACCTGTGACGGTGTAGCCCTGCCTAAGAAGTGCAGTAGCCAAGGCACTCATTCCTACGCCACCAATTCCGACCAAGTGGCGCTTCATAGAATCTGTTTGTAAAGCCATACTTTGAAATTATACCACAGAGCGCCGTATTATTGATTCCATCCTAAAAGTTCCATGGCAGGGATTGTCTGATCTAAGCCGCGCATGATTTCGCTTTCAAAAGGCTCCATCGTAAGAAGCCACGGAGCCATCATAAAACCTTTAAGTTTTTCGGCCGAGACATTCTTGCGGCAATAGGCGGCCGTGTAACGAGGGTTCACCGTCATAAGTGACCAGTTGCCGACAGAAGAGGTGCAAGGCACTTGGTCGAAGCCTGCTTCATCGAGCCATTCGTAAGCATGGACCATCGGGTATAGCGACGACTTATGCTTGGGGTCATAATTGTTTGGAGGATCAAAGTCGTCGAGGTAATACCAGTTTGACTGCAAAACACTCTTGGGGCATTTCTTAACGAAGACTTCGCGCGAGTGCCAGATTTTATCAGACCACATCCAAGCTCTTACGCCATGACGCTCAACTTCGCCAATCGTAAAGAGAAGATCGCGCCACCACATTTCTTCGCTTCTAACGACGACATCCTTAAAGCCGAACTGATGAGCTTCGTCTTCTTCATCGTAGCCGATATGGAAATACTTTGGTTTAAAGATTTCGCAAACGTCGGCGATAACGTCGGAGACAAACTTTAGGTATTCAGGCGTAGAGGGGCGCTTTTGCACTTCGCCCATCCAAGCATCGTGAGTTGTTGAGAAGTTGAGTTTCGGAACTGGCTCAAGCCCCATTGCGCGAAGACGTTTAATTTCATCGTGCATCTTTTGTGCATCCCACGAGCCTTTGACGGAAATCTCAGGGTGGCTTGGATAGACAAGGCCTTCACCAAGGTCAATCATGACGTAGTTCATGCCAAGCTCTACCATGCGTTTTGTAACGCGGCGCCAGACGCTTTCGTCGAAGCGAAGGTAGTCGGACTTGCCGCCCATAGTAAAGGAGAAGTCTTTTCTTTCCTTTTCTTTCTTCGTTAAATAGTCGGGGTAAGGGAAGCGCCGCTTTGTAGTGCGCTTTAAAGGATGCGGCTGATCGGACCACATATTGCCGCCTAGGTGGAGAAGCGCACCGTAGAGTTTATCGCTTCTTATTTTTGCATTGGCATTAGTTGCCTTGATGCCTGCGCAACCAGCAAGCCCTGCTGCGGCAATGGCGCCAAGAATAAAATCTTTTCTGCTTGCATCCATTTTTCTGCCCCTTATTTTTGCTTAACGGTTTTCGTTGCCGCTGCGGTATTCTATTTTAGCGTAATTTTTGCGATCAACTGCGCGCGAGTACTTAACGGCGCTCTTCCCGAAAAGGATGGCGTAGAAAGGTGTTGTGCGGCTGATGCCAGCAACTTTTTCCAAGAGCTCTGGGATTTCGTTTTGTACAAGTTTGAGGAAGCCGCACCAGCAAGTTGAAATGCCGTGAGCATTGGCCAGGAGTTCGAAGTTCGAGCATGCGATTGTCACATCTTCGTTTGGAGTGGTGACGGATTTTGCCTTTTCATCGCATGAAACAATCAGCATACCGCTTGCGCCTCTGAAGAAGAGGTCTTCTCTTCCGTCGCGCAGGCGTATAGCTGGGATTGCCAGCCAGCGCGGCAGAAGTTTTGCGCCGTTGCGGTGGTCTTCAACAGCCTTTATGAAAGCGGAGCGGAAATTATTCATTGATTCGCCGTCAGGGTAGCAATGGAAAGTAAGAGCGTGAGCATTGCATCCCGTGGGGGAGTTTGCGAGCGTCGCTAAAATCTTATCGAGAACGCCGCGCTCAACATTTTCGCTTGTAAAGTGGCGTATGGACCTGCGCGTTTTCATCCAGTTTTCAACTTCTTCTGCGCCAGGGAGCTTTATGTCTTTCAAAGCTGCGACATCTTCTGGTTTTACGCCGTCAAATGTGATAGCGCCGGTAGGGCATATTGCAAAGCAATGCTGGCATTGCATACACTTATCTTCTAGAGGCATGTGAGGAATAGAATCACTGCCAATTGTAATTGCTCTAAAGGCGCAGTCCTTTACGCAAAGTCCGCATTTGAGGCATTTAGATGTGTCGACTTTAAAGAGGGTATTTTTCTCGCTAGCGCCTGACATTGCGGTATGTTCCTTTCTCGCCCGTAATAAATGGCGGTGTGAATCTCTATTTAAGGCCTATTTTTAGGGCGGCATTATATCATAAACACCCTTATCCCACTTTTTTGAATTGATGCACGCAAGGCCTTCGAGCCGGGGTCGATTCGGCGCTGGTGCTCGCTAAATCCGCGTCGGGTACGCCGCGGATTTCCGGCGGAAAAGCCGGG